>NZ_RWIV01000001.1:172500-265000 GCF_003944835.1 Bacillus sp. HMF5848 | reverse complement strand
GTGGTGTGACGGGCGGTGTGTACAAGGCCCGGGAACGTATTCACCGCGGCATGCTGATCCGCGATTACTAGCGATTCCAGCTTCATGTAGGCGAGTTGCAGCCTACAATCCGAACTGAGAATGGTTTTATGGGATTCGCTCAACCTCGCGGTTTTGCAGCCCTTTGTACCATCCATTGTAGCACGTGTGTAGCCCAGGTCATAAGGGGCATGATGATTTGACGTCATCCCCACCTTCCTCCGGTTTGTCACCGGCAGTCACCTTAGAGTGCCCAACTAAATGCTGGCAACTAAGATCAAGGGTTGCGCTCGTTGCGGGACTTAACCCAACATCTCACGACACGAGCTGACGACAACCATGCACCACCTGTCACCTATGTCCCCGAAGGGAAAACCCTATCTCTAGGGCGGGCATAGGGATGTCAAGACCTGGTAAGGTTCTTCGCGTTGCTTCGAATTAAACCACATGCTCCACCGCTTGTGCGGGCCCCCGTCAATTCCTTTGAGTTTCAGTCTTGCGACCGTACTCCCCAGGCGGAGTGCTTAATGCGTTTGCTGCAGCACTGAAGGGCGGAAACCCTCCAACACTTAGCACTCATCGTTTACGGCGTGGACTACCAGGGTATCTAATCCTGTTCGCTCCCCACGCTTTCGCGCCTCAGCGTCAGTTACAGACCAGAGAGTCGCCTTCGCCACTGGTGTTCCTCCACATATCTACGCATTTCACCGCTACACGTGGAATTCCACTCTCCTCTTCTGCACTCAAGTCCTCCAGTTTCCAATGACCCTCCACGGTTGAGCCGTGGGCTTTCACATCAGACTTAAAGGACCGCCTGCGCGCGCTTTACGCCCAATAATTCCGGACAACGCTTGCCACCTACGTATTACCGCGGCTGCTGGCACGTAGTTAGCCGTGGCTTTCTCGTTAGGTACCGTCAAGGTACCGCCCTATTCGAACGGTACTTGTTCTTCCCTAACAACAGAGTTTTACGATCCGAAAACCTTCTTCACTCACGCGGCGTTGCTCCATCAGACTTTCGTCCATTGTGGAAGATTCCCTACTGCTGCCTCCCGTAGGAGTCTGGGCCGTGTCTCAGTCCCAGTGTGGCCGATCACCCTCTCAGGTCGGCTACGCATCGTCGCCTTGGTGAGCCATTACCTCACCAACTAGCTAATGCGCCGCGGGCCCATCTATAAGTGATAGCTAAAAGCCATCTTTCAATTTATCTTCAGGCGAAGATAAATGTTATCCGGTATTAGCTCCGGTTTCCCGAAGTTATCCCAGTCTCATAGGCAGGTTGCCCACGTGTTACTCACCCGTCCGCCGCTAACCACCGAAGTGGTTCGCTCGACTTGCATGTATTAGGCACGCCGCCAGCGTTCGTCCTGAGCCAGGATCAAACTCTCCGAAAAGAAGTTTGACTTGCTCAAATTTACATCTGGCAATTCTTTTTGCGACTTAAAGCCGCTTGTTTTGTTTCTATAATAGAAACGTTTTAGCGCTTGGTTTTGTTTAGTTTTCAAAGAGCTTGAATAAATTTGGAGCGGGTGATGGGAATCGAACCCACGACATCAGCTTGGAAGGCTGAGGTTTTACCATTAAACTACACCCGCATATTATGTTAGTGGTCGGGAAGACAGGATTCGAACCTGCGACCCCTTGGTCCCAAACCAAGTGCTCTACCAAGCTGAGCTACTTCCCGGACTTGAACATGATGTTCTGACTTCCGTGTTTGTCACAGGAGATGACGGCTCTTAACGGAAGAACATTTAAATGGCGCGCCCGACAGGAGTCGAACCCATAACCTTCTGATCCGTAGTCAGACGCTCTATCCAATTGAGCTACGGGCGCATTTTTTTAAAAAGCAACTTTATAATAATATCATATGTGATCCGTGATGTCAACAACTTTTTTGGTGCGGCCGAGAGGACTTGAACCTCCACGGGGTTGCCCCCACTAGGCCCTCAACCTAGCGCGTCTGCCATTCCGCCACGACCGCTCTTTAAAAGAGCGATAAATTTATAATCACATAACATTGGTGCGGGTGAAGGGAGTCGAACCCCCACGCCTTGCGGCGCCAGATCCTAAGTCTGGTGCGTCTGCCAATTCCGCCACACCCGCATATGAAAAGTGAGCCATGAAGGACTCGAACCTTCGACCCTCTGATTAAAAGTCAGATGCTCTACCAACTGAGCTAATGGCTCGTAATGGCTGGGCTAGCTGGATTCGAACCAACGCATGTCGCAGTCAAAGTGCGATGCCTTACCGCTTGGCTATAGCCCAATACATTTTTTTATATAAAATGGCGGTCCGGACGGGACTCGAACCCGCGACCTCCTGCGTGACAGGCAGGCATTCTAACCAACTGAACTACCGGACCAACTAATTATATTATATGGTGGAGGATGACGGGATCGAACCGCCGACCCCCTGCTTGTAAGGCAGGTGCTCTCCCAGCTGAGCTAATCCTCCGTAGTTAAGAAATGGGAAGCAAGCTTTATAGCTTACATCCCATTAGATGATGACCCGTACGGGATTCGAACCCGTGTTACCGCCGTGAAAGGGCGGTGTCTTAACCGCTTGACCAACGGGCCATTTGAATGGCGGAGAAGGAGGGATTTGAACCCTCGCGCCGGTTGCCCGACCTACACCCTTAGCAGGGGCGCCTCTTCAGCCACTTGAGTACTTCCCCATTAAAATGGCTCCGCAGGCAGGACTCGAACCTGCGACCAATCGGTTAACAGCCGATTGCTCTACCACTGAGCTACTGCGGAATTTTTATATAAAATATTATCTTAACGACTCTTCACATTATAGCGGACAAGCTAACGCAAGTCAATAACTTTTTCAAATAAGTTTTTTCACTATAATTTCACTGTCGCTTGCGACGACTTTTATAATATAGCATAGTTAACTACAGCTCGTCAATACTTTTCACTAACTTTATTTTCCCTTTACAACGACCACACATATATTTATTAGTATCTAATTTTCGCTTCCTCATGTATGCTTGTTTGCAGTTCACACAAGCATACATATACTTTATTGATAGTTGTTGTCTCTTTTTTGATATCAAAGGTTTACAGAACCGCGGAGCGTCTACTATTTTAAGCAACTCTCTAAAATCAGCATCTCTATGTTTATATCCTTTACCTTCAAGATGAAGATGATAATGACACAATTCATGTTTAATAATACCTATAAGCTCATCTATTCCATGTTCCTTGTAGTATGTTTCATTTAATTCTATATTATGAGTATGAAGAAGATAGCGCCCACCCGTCGTTCTTAACCTTGAATTGAACATAACCTTATGTCGAAACGGCTTCTCGAACCATTGTAAAGATATTGACTCTACCAATAGTTGCAATTCTTCTTGTCGCATAATAAATCCCCCTAAAAACACGAAACATGACAACCTCTTGCTGCATACAATGAGTAATACCTTAATAACATCCTCGTAAAGGAGGTACGGTGTTATGCCTTCGTGGCTAAAAAATCAAATGAAAAAAGCCTACTACGAGAAAAACCGATATCAAATCAAACTTTTAAACCAATGCTGGTTTTTTTATCGCAAGAAAAATCTATGAATCAAACAAAGTTTTAATGTGCTCTATTCCTTAACAATATATCTTTATATATGTTGAGAGAAAAACGGCGGCCCTCACAACACCGTTTTTCTCACAGCTTTATACTTGAGCAGCTGGTTCTAGCATCGTTAAGGACACTCGACCTTTCGCCACATCTACATCCTCAACCCACACTTTTACAAGCATACCTACAGATACAACATCGAGCGGATGCTTAACAAAACCCTTACTCAACTTAGATATATGCACAAGTCCATCCTGTTTAACGCCTATATCTACGAAAGCACCAAAATCTACAACATTACGTACTGTTCCTTCTAACTCCATTCCTCTTTTTAAATCTTCTAGCTGAAGAATATCTTTTTTAAGAAGAGGTTTAGGTAAGTCATCACGCGGGTCTCGGCCAGGTTGCATTAATGCTTTAACGATGTCTTGTAGCGTTAACTCCCCCATACCAAGTTCTGTTGCGGTTGCCTGTAAATCTATAGAAGATATTGCTTCCTTTAATTCCTGCGAACCTAAATCATCTGTTGTCATCTTTAATAAAGCTAATAGCCTCATTGTCTCTTTATAGCTTTCAGGGTGAATGCTCGTTTGGTCTAATGGTTGATCACCATCTAATACGCGCATAAACCCAACAGCTTGCTCATATGTTTTCGCACCAAGGCGTGGAATATTCTTTAGCTGCGCACGGTTATCAAAACGTCCAGCTTCTTCACGACGTTTTACAATATTGGCTGCTACTGATTTTGAAAGTCCTGCTACATATTGCAGTAGAGAAGGAGAAGCAGTATTTACATTAACCCCTACTTTATTTACAGCTGTTTCAACAACGAACGTTAAGGATTCATTTAATTTTTTCTGTGAAACATCGTGCTGATATTGTCCTACTCCTACTGATTTCGGATCTATTTTAACAAGCTCAGCAAGTGGATCTTGAAGACGCCGCGCTATTGATACAGCACTTCTCTCCTCAACTTGAAGATTAGGAAACTCCTCACGTGCTATTTCTGAAGCTGAATACACACTCGCCCCCGCTTCATTAACAATGATATAAAATATATGAGATAAGTCAGTTTGTTGAATGATTTCTGCAATTAATGTTTCTGTTTCCCGTGAAGCCGTTCCATTTCCAATCGCAATTACTTCTACACCATATTTGCTAATGATTTCTTTAATAGCTCTTTTTGATTCTTCCCGCTGGTTTTTTGGTGGATGAGGATAAATGACACCTATATGTAACACTTTACCCGTTGCATCAACAACCGCAAGCTTACACCCTGTTCGATATGCCGGATCAACACCTAAAACAATTTTTCCTTTTAACGGAGGTTGTAGCAAAAGGTTTTGTAGATTTTCCGCAAATATATGTATAGCACGATCTTCTGCCTTTTCAGTTAGCTCTTTTCGAATTTCTCTTTCAACGGATGGCTGTATAAGACGTTTATAACTATCTTCTATAGCCTCTTTGACATATGGGACTACAGGAGAATATTCATTAGTAATTATTTTTCTATATAAATAGGATACGATTATATCCTGAGGTACGCGAATAGCAATACGAAGAATATCCTCTTTCTCCCCTCTATTCATAGCAAGCACTCTGTGTGGTACAACTTTTGCGACAGCCTCTTCATGTTCATAATACATCTCATATACACGTTTTTCGTCTAATTCCATACCTTTTACCGATGATTCAATGGTACCTTTTCGATAAGTTGTTTCCCTTATCCATTGTCTATAATCGGCATCATCTGCAACACTTTCAGCAATTATATCTTTTGCACCTTGTATACATTCTTCCGGAGAATTCAGCGCAAATTCCTCTGACATAAACGATGCTGCCTTTTCCTCTATACTTACACCTTTCGGGAACGTTAATAACCAGTCCGCTAATGGCTCTAGGCCCTTCTCTTTTGCTATGACAGCTTTTGTACGACGTTTTTGTTTATACGGTCTATATAAATCTTCGACCTTTTGAAGAATAGTAGCCTTCTGGATTGCTCCCCTTAGGTCCTCCGTTAGCTTGCCTTGCTCATCAATTAAGCGAATCACTTCTTCTTTTCGCGTTTCAAGGTTTTGTAGATACTGCCAGGAATCCATTATGTCTTTAATTTGTACTTCATCAAGTGCGCCTGTTTGTTCTTTACGATATCTTGCAATGAAGGGAACAGTATTCCCTTCTTCTAATAAAGCAATGACGTTTTCAACTTGCTTCCCATTAATTTGTAACGTTTGGGAGATTTGTTTAAGTAACTCGCTTTTGCTTTGCATTCCTTCTCCTCCACTTCATAACGTTCTTTCATATGTTAAAACTATTTACGCAATAGTAAAGACGGTAGATTAATCTACCGTCTTATTGTACCAAATTTTAATTATAATAAAGAAGGACTAGAGGTTGTTGACTTAAGAAATTCTCGTTATTAGGTAACGGATTATAGATTTATTTTCACTTAAGCCTCGTGCTTCGTCCCAGTAGCGGTAGTTTTTTATAGAAGCTTCACTATGTCAACACTGCTTCTTGTCGGAGTTTCTTAATTGCATTTCTTTGCAACCTTGATACATGCATCTGTGATATACCAAGTTTCTTACCAACTGCTTGTTGACTTTTATTTTCGAAGAATATATATTGAAGAATTTTTTGTTCACGTTCTGATAAAGATGAACGAATAGACGCCAACAGCATTCGGTTTTCGACGAGAGCAAACTGTTGATCTTTCTTGCCAACATAGTGATGAAGATTTGCCGACTCATCGTCATTCATACTTCCAGGTGATCGTTCAAATGATATCGTTTGATAATGCCGAACCGCTTCATTCGCCTCTAGAAGCTCTTCAGGTGTAATATGTAAGTATTCAGAAATTTCTTCTAGGCTCGGTTCACGCTGTAACTCCCGACTTAATTCATCGACTGCTTTTTTTATTTGTGGCCCAAGCTCCTTCACTCGTCGTGGTACTTTGACACCCCATGTTTTATCACGCAAGAAACGTTTCATCTCACCTACGATAGTCGGAATAGCATACGCATCAAAAACTTTACCATATGATGAATCATATCGTTTAACGGCCTTTACTAATCCTAGCATTCCTACTTGGACAATATCCTCATAAAACCTTCTACCTCTAGCATATTTATTAGCCATTGATCTTATCAGAGCTTCATAATGCTCAACAATTTTATTAAGTTTTTCCTCAGATTGGTTTTTTTGATACTCTTGTATAAGCTTTTGACCTTTTTTCCTCCGTGGGTTCACACCATCACCTTCCTTTTGTAATTATATGTCTATTATTTCACAAGTGGTACATAGGCTCAAATAATATGCACAAACAAGCCAATTCTCTCTGACTCACTAACAAATAACATTATCCTTATAGTATTTTTAATAATTCTATATAAAAAGAGTGAAAACATGTATGTTTTCACTCTAAAGTAAACTATAAATAATTATTTTAAAAATCAATAAGTCCTAAACTTATTTGTAGAGCCTCGTCTACTCTTTCCATCATTTCATCATCTAGATGAGTGATTTTATCAGTTAGACGTTGCTTATCTATTGTTCGAATTTGTTCCAACAGAATGACAGAATCTCGTTCAAAGCCATAACGCTTTGCATCTATTTCGACATGAGTAGGCAGCTTTGCCTTTTGAATTTGCGCTGTTATCGCAGCAACAATTACAGTAGGACTGAAACGATTCCCGATATCATTTTGAATGATTAATACAGGACGAACGCCTCCTTGCTCTGAACCAACGACAGGGGATAGGTCGGCAAAATAAACGTCGCCACGCTTCACGATCAAAATATTACCCCCCGCTAACTAGACGTTCTACGGTGTGGTCAGCCTCATATTCTGCTAGAAAAGCCTCGTCTGCGATTGTTAGATTGATTTTCGCCATTTCCATATAACCACGTCTCATAGATTCACGAATGTGTCTCTTTTTACGTTCACGTAAATACATTTTTGTAGCTTGGTATATAAATTCGTTTCTGTCTCCGTTTTCTTGTTTAATTAGACCATCTAATTCACTAATCATAGCTTGTGGTAATCGAACAATTATTTCTGTTGTTGCGCTGGATTCAGACACAAACAAACACCTCCACCATCTACACACCTTTTTGTTTCCAACTCTAATCATAACATCAAATTACAATAAGGAAAAGCGCAATTAGGCATTTGTTTTGAACAAAATAGTAAATATCACGTATTGTATTAGTCAAAGCCTAATTGAATTTGTTATTGCAATTAAAAATCATTGTTTTTTTCCAGAATTGGATTACTAACATCCATTATACTCATATTTCGGAAAAACATACGAGGAACTCGAAAGCTAATTGAACATGGTATTTCATAATTGATTGTATCCAAATGCTTTGCCACCTCATCGACATATGATGGGCTTTTTTCATCATTACTAATTAATGTGACTTTCGTTCCTATTGGAAGGTTTTGTGGTAACTTAATCATACATTGGTCCATACATACACGCCCTACAATGGGGGCTGGCCGATCAGCTACCACCACAGAAAAGCCCTGCATTTTTCGTAACCAACCATCAGCATAGCCAATTGGCACAGTTCCAATCCATTCGTCTTCATTAGCTGTATACGTAGCCCCGTAGCTAATTTTGTCACCAGCTTTAACTTTCTTCACATGGACAAGCTTACTATATAATGAAAATGCTGTTTGTAATTTAAAGGGTAACAAGCCTTTCATTTCTTCTGAAGGACTTAAACCATACATGACAATACCTAAACGAATCATATTATATAGACCACCATCATCTCGCAACGCAGTTGCACTATTTGCACAATGTATAACGGCGGGTCTGGTCGGTAACCATGCAAGCATTTCTGTAAATCGGGCAGACTGTTCATGAAAGTATTTATTATTAGGTTCATCCGCTGTCGCGTAATGAGTAAACGCACCTTCTAGCTTAATGTTTGTATGAACAGTCAATGATTCCAACACCTTTATTACCTCTTCACGACTTCTAAGTCCAAGCCGTCCCATACCCGTGTCTAATTTAAGATGTATAGATAGACTGTTTCCGTCCAAATACTCTGTAGCTTTGGATAGCCATTCATGATCAGCAACTGTCACTGTTATATTGTATAAACTAGCGAGCTTCGCTTCTTCAGGTCGTATTACACCAAGAACTAAAATAGGCGCATTAATACCTCTTTGCCTAAGTGAAAGGGCCTCATCAAAAAAAGCAGTCGCCAACTGTGTTGCACCAGCTTGCAGAGCCGTTTCCGCTACATGATAATCACCATGACCGTATGCATTCGCTTTTACTACCGCCATTATTTCCACATCATCACGCAACCATGCTTTCATACTTCGTACATTCGCTGCAATATGGTCTAAATTCACTTCTACCCACGTGTCTCGATAAAAGCCAACCATAACCTCACACTCTCTTAAACGTTTTATCTCTCATTATAGCCTATAGTTAATAAAAAAACGAGGCTCGGAAATGTTTTCCAAGCCTCCGCCAGTTGCTTATTCACATCAAATACCAACAGCTATTTGATAGCTTGCCCTTGAACAGAGCGCGCAATTTCTATCATTTCTTGTTGTGAAAGGTTATTTGACGCTATAATAAATTCCACACCGTCATTTGTCCAAGTTAAGGATTTGTCGGATAAAATTCCCACTCCAAACCCTAAATCCACAGGCTCACCACTAACAGACATTTCGGTTGCGACGGCTGCTGCAACAGCTTTTTGTTGAATTAATGAGAATGATTTATCATCACCGCTATAGGTCAAGATAACTCTTTGACCATTTTCTGTGTTGAATTTCTTTTCCTCAACAAGTCCAACACCATTCGGCATTGTCATCGGATACATAACAGCAAACGCTGAGTCCTCCACATTGTTTGCCATCGCAGGAACTTCAAGAAGAGCCCCCGTCATATTTTTATCAGTATCAAAGTCTCCCTCGTTAAAGCTTGCATTAAATGTAAAATTTTCAAATTCAACTGTGATAAGGGCATTGTTATCCGGGTCCATCACCTTTACTATCTTCGGAGATAAATCCTTTTTATCTAGTGTGATTTCCTGTTTTGGTAGCATTTGCTTATTTGTATAGTTTGTCGTAGTCGCAAACACATACCCATTCTCTGTAATAGTAAATGCCGCTTCAGAATCATCTAAAATGTCTTTTACGAGTGATTCATATAAATACGCTTGACTACTATTATGAGGCCAGTCACTTTGGAAACGATAGCTTTTATTCAATGCAGGTGAAAGTACAAATACCCCTTCTTCATTACGAATGATCATTTGCTGGGACTCTTTCACAGCATTTTTTAAGCTAACACGATAAAAGTCCGGTTTATTATGCCATATTTCCACTTCATATTTCTGAGCAGGATCTCCCGTTTGAATGGTCATAGTAGCATCTGTCTTATATCCTGTTAACTCCTCTACCTTGGCCTCCAATGCTTTTTTTACATCCTCTTGCGATTTTTCACCACAAGCAGCTAGCCCAAATACAACTATAAGGCTAACGAGTATACCGATCACTGTTCTCCTCATCATTTCAACCCCTTTGTCTCATTTCAGCTTGGGTAAGAAGCATGTCTTCCCTACTGCAACCAATATATGAGACAAGTTCGGCGATTATGCAGACTAGCTTGACAAGCACGTAATAGTTTTATAAAAAATTATTACATTTTGCACTCGTTATCTATATGAAACTCATCCAAAAAATATATTTCAATCGCGATAACCCTTTGAAAAGTTCTAGTCCTACCTTATTTTCCCAAAAAACATACCTTCTTCTAAAACTCCTCGAAACTGTCGCTTATCCATTGAAACCTAACTACTTTCAGTTTGTTTCTCCAATATCACAGATGCTACGGCATAGTCACGACTATGTGAGATAGATACATGAGCTTGATACGTAGAAGGCCTTACGATAAGAGGCTTCCCTTTCTCATCGATACCTATCTCAATATCAGTGAAAGCTAAATGCTCTCCAATACCAGTACCAACCGCCTTAGCATATGCCTCTTTTGCTGCAAACCTACCAGCAACATACTCGATTTTTCTTTTTGCGGACAATTGCCTGTATGTAATCTCTTCAGATTCTGTTAAGATCCTATCCACAAATCTCTCTTGCCGCTCTATTAACTTTTCTATCCTTTCAAGTTCAACAATATCAATTCCAGTACCATAAATCATAAAACACACCACCACTATTAAAAATTTTCAGAATTGGTTATCATGTATAATACTATAATGTAATAAAACACGCATCAGACAAGGAGTATGCTTATGTTTATTCGTACAGAAAACTTTTCGACATTTATTCGATGGTATCCTCTCGTTACCGCCATAGTCGCAGTCCATGCTGTTCTATGGCTCTTAACAGCATTCCCATTACCATTGTCCGTAATCTTATTTGAAAAAGGGGCTGGTTATAACTTTTGGATAGCCGAGGGGGAATACTGGCGACTTGTAACCCCAATATTTTTTCATGCTGGCTTTATGCACGCTCTGTTCAATTCTTTTTCAATCGTTTTATTCGGACCGGCTCTAGAGCGCTTTTTAGGAAAAACAAAGTTTCTTTCCGCCTACTTAATAGCTGGTGTATTCGGTAATATCGCGACTTATTTATTTCAACCTTTACAGTACGTCCATGTCGGGTCATCAGGCGCCATCTTTGGATTATTTGGTATTTATGTATTTATGGCGTTATTCCGAAAAGATTTAATGAGTGAAACAAATTCCCAAACAATCTTGTCTATCGTTGTAATAGGCTTAATTATGACGTTTCTACAGTCTAATATCAATGTCGCAGCCCATATTTTTGGACTTTTAGCTGGAGGTATACTAGCACCGTTTGTACTTCCGAAGCCACGGACAAGGGATACTATGTTTGTCAGGTAGTAAAAGTTTACAGTTCATATACGTAGCGAAAAACAGGGACGTTACTGTTAACGTCCCTGTTTAATGAATAGCAAAGCTAGCTCCATCTATTATTTCGATATTATCAAACGGTTTTATATCCTCCATGAGCTTAAATAATGCTTGGTCTTTTTTCTTCGCCTCTATCATACAGTACAGTTCAGGAACAGACCCTTTAACTTCGTTTAAGAAGTCCAAAAACATTTTAACATCTACATAATCTGAATGCGCACGAAATTCTTTTTCATTACGAGGACTTGAGATATGCATCTTGGGCGCTAACTGAGAGATATTCCACGTATCCACAATACGTTGCCAATGCTTGAACCAATCCTCGTCATTATAATTCGCAAGATGATGGTGCAAATCAAAGACAATAGGAATAGCAAGTTTTTCACACAAATACAACGTTTCATCAATTGTGAAGGTTGTATCATCATTTTCTAATATTATCATTTCCTGAATAGTTTGAGGCACATAGCCCCAATTATGTATGAATTGCTCGAGGGCCTTTTCTTTATCATCGTAACCTCCTCCTACATGCATCACACATCTGTGCTTCGTATCAACATCCATTCCCTTGAGCAACGCTTCATGCATAGCAAGCTGTTTTATTGATGTATTTAATATATCAGCTTTTGGAGAGTTCAATAGCACAAAATGGTCAGGGTGAAACCCAATTCTCATCGGATGCATTCGTATGTAATCGCCAATTTGTTTAAGTGACTCCTGCAAAGGGCGCATATATTTCCAATCATTTAACTCTTCATGATTGGCTAAAGGAATAAGTTTTGAACTGAAGCGAAAAAAAGAAATATCATGCGCCACATTATGCCTTAACAAGCGCAAACAATTTTCTAAATTCGAAATAGCAATCCGCTCTAGCTTGCGAATTGCTGCATCGCGATCTTTTATTTTTTTAAACTGAGCAAACGTCATCGTTTGTGATGGCGAGCTATTCTCTAGCTCCATACTCATTGCAACATATCCTAATTTGATAATTGTCATCTAATCACCACACTACTTTTTAATATTAGTAGTATGTGTTGCTAGATATCTTTTTACCATTACCTAATAACGATTTTTGGAGCATTTTCAACAACTCTAAGCTGAGAAGCATTCAATACCGATGTACAGTGAGGACATCGAGCTGCTTTTGCAGGAATTTGTTGTAAACAATATGGACACTGGTTCGTTTTCCAGTCAATGACAGGTGTTTTTTTCAATCTATTTAGCTGTCGAATAACGATAAAAATAGTTAGTGAGATGATACCAAAATCAAGAAGTGTGTTTAAAAACGTCCCGTAATTGATTGTAGCTGCCCCTGCCTCTTTTGCCTCTGTTACTGATTTGAATGTTTCGCCAGAAAGTGAAATGAATAGGTGTGAAAAATCAACTTTTCCCAACACATATCCAATAGGTGGCATTAACATGTCTCGAACAAGTGAATCAACTACCTTAGTAAAAGCCGTCCCAATTACGACTCCTATGCCCATATCAATGACATTTCCTCTAATTGCAAAGTCTCGGAATTCTTGGATGAATTTCACCACGACATCCCCCTTTATCTATTGATATGAGAGATAAGTCTGTGTATGACAATAACTGTTTTCTTTCAGAAAAGCGCAAGGCACACCTAACGGCGACCCGACAAGACAATCGTCATACATACGCGTCTAATACACCTTATGAAATATGTATCTCATTAAATTGCCGAGGCGTTCTTGGCACTCTTTTAGCCAAATAAAAAAGGAAGTTAAACATCCCAGATTTAACTAGTTGTTTAACTTCCTTTATTTACACCAAATTAATTATGCACTTAAGTCAACAACATCATCTAGTTCTATGTTGTTATTACGTGACTTCACGGCTGCTCGGAAGAATAATGCAATAATCACGATTGTGAGCACTGCCCCAATTACGTAAGAAATACTTAAAGATAAACCAAAACCGATTTTTGCATTAAAGATGTACGTCGTAACTACCATAGTCATAAAGGTAGCTGGGATCATAGCAATCCAGTAGTTCTTCTTTGCAATGAATAAGTACATTGCACCTACCCATAACGCAATAACGGCTGTTGATTGGTTCGCCCAAGAGAAATAGCGCCATAATAATGTAAAATCAATTTTAGTTAATGCGAATGAGATAGCGAATAAAGGTAATGCAATCCATAGACGATTTGCAATTTTCTTTTGTGAAAAATTAATATAGTCCGCAATGATCATACGAGCACTTCTAAACGCTGTGTCTCCAGATGTGATAGGCAGGACAATTACTCCAAGAACAGCTAGTGTACCACCAATTCCACCTAACATCATTTTTGAAACTTCGCTCACTACTACCGCTGCACCACCGTTTGCTAGCACCTCACTTAAAGATTGAGGTCCATTAAATAAACTCATAGCTGCAGCAGCCCAAATCATCGCAATCATACCTTCAGCGATCATCATACCGTAGAAAATGTTACGTCCTTGACGCTCATTTTGCGTTGTACGTGAAATAATCGGTGTTTGTGTTGCATGGAATCCTGATAGAGCTCCACAAGAAATCGTTAAGAATAATAGCGGGAAGATTGGTGCGTTATCAGGGTGTAAATTTGCAAATGTTAATTCTGGAATTGGAGCACCAGTAAAGATAAGCGCGCCTCCAATGCCGACAGCACTTATTAGTAAGAAAGCTCCGAAAATCGGATAAAAACGACCGATAATCTTATCAATTGGTAAAAGCGTTGCAAGAATGTAATAAATAAAGATTGCAGCAATAATTAACCCTAGTGTTGCCCATTCAGGCGTAATATTCTTCAAAAGCCCTGCAGGTGCTGTTACGAAAACAGTTCCTACTAATAATAATAATAAAACAGCAAATGCATTCACGACATGTTTCATAGCTTTTCCTAAAAACTTACCAGCAAGCTCCGGAAGATGCGCACCATGGTTACGAATAGAAATCATACCTGTTAAATAGTCATGAACAGCTCCGGCAAAAATACATCCTACTACAATCCAAATAAATGCGACTGGTCCATATAACGCACCCATAATAGGACCAAATATCGGACCCACTCCAGCAATGTTTAACAGCTGAATGAGTGAGTTTCGCTTAGCATCCATTGGTAAATAGTCCACGTTATCTTGACGAGAGTATGCAGGTGTTGTTCGATTTTCCTTTATCCCAAATGTTTTCTCTACATATCTTCCATAGAAAAAATAACCTAATAATAAAAGAATAATTCCACTTAAGAAAGTAATCATGTTATACTAACCTCCTTTTGTAAGTGCTTTCATTTTAATGCATCTTGTGTAAGGAGTGGGGATTTTACAACTAACATGTTAAAAACAACAGCTAACATGTTAGTTTTTCAGACTAACATGTTACAGTTCTAACCTGATTCTTAATCCTTTCACATAATTTCTACTCACAGATAATTGTTCTTTGTACCCATGAAGTTCAAGCTGATACGCGCCATTAAACCAAGGAATTAACCTGGATACATGATGAATGTTTACAATGTTGCTTTTGTGAATGCGAAAAAAACCAAACTCCTCGAGACGTTTTTCTAAATCCTTTAAAGCCATTCTAGTTGTATAGACTGATTCTTTTGTAACAATTTTAGTTAACTTATCATCACGTGAGACAAATAAAATATCATTAGGACGGAGATAAATAATCTCATCGTCTCCTTCAATTGCCAGCTTTCCTGATTGGACGATATCCTTTTCCTCATACACGCCCAAATTTCTTTCAATTCGATTAATCGTTTCGCGAAGCTGATCTTCATCGAAAGGCTTTAACAAATAGTCTAGAGCCTCATACCTAAAAGCAGCTACAGCATGCATAGCATGTGCTGTAGCGAACACGATTATAGGTGGCTTTTTCAGACTAGACAAGTGTTGCGCAACCTCCATGCCGTTCATTTTCGGCATTTCTACATCTAGAAATACGACATCTGGTTGAAGCTGTAACACGCGCATAACACCGTTTTCTCCAGATTCGGCCTCTCCCACTACTTCTATTCTCTTATAATTCGATAAAAGATGGCGAAGCTCTTCACGACTATATCTTTCATCGTCAATTAGAACGGCTGTTATTTTTCTCAAGCTCATCACCCTCCCGATGGTACATAAAACGATACACTAGTCTCTTTATATGGTTTGCTTGTTATATATAGTTTTGCCTGTTCACCTAATAGCATAGTAAGCCTTCTATTTACATTGTAAAGCCCCAAACCTGTTCCTTCACCCGTAGATTGCATCATTTCCTTACCAAGTTGATGGACGTGTTGTTCTGCTATTCCTTTTCCATTATCTATCACAGCAACCCGGACATAGCCTTGTTCCATTTTTATTTCTATTCTGACATAACAATCCTTTTCTTTTTCCTTAATACCATGCTTAATGGCGTTCTCTACTAATGGCTGCAATGTAAGCGGTGGAACCTTACACAACAATGTTTTCTCGTCAATATCATATTGAATTTCTAGCTTATCTACAAACCTTGCTTGTTCGATATTCAAGTATGCCTGTACATGTTTTAATTCTTGATCAAGTGTTGTCCATTCTTGTGTCGTCCCCGCTAAATTTTGTCTAAAAAAATGTGATAGGCTAATTAGTAATTTTCTTGCTTTATGCTGGTCTGTACGAATAAGTGACGAAATAACATTTAAAGAGTTGAATAAGAAATGAGGACTAATTTGTGCTTGAAGTGCTTTGATTTCAGCTTCCTTTGCAAGCTGAAACGCCTTGTCTGCCTCCGCTATTTCAAGCTGATTGCTTAACAATTTACTTAGTCCATTTATTAGCTGCATTACAACCTTCGTTATTGCTTTTTCTGAGTCAAAATAAAACTTAAGCGTTCCAACAGCTTCTCCTCGAAGGATAAGTGGTGCTACAACCACTGCTTTTAACGGGCAATCCTTTTGTTGGCAGTGAATATGATTCTGACTTGTAACCAATAGTTGCCCCGTAAACAACACCTGCTTAGTCACCTTTGTTTGAATATCTGCATCAGATATATGATGATCGTCTGCAACTCCTACATGAGCCAATATTTTCTTTTTGTCAGTCATTGCAATAGCGATTGCACCAACTTCTTTATACAATATTTCACACACCGCTTCAGCCGACTGCCTATGTAAGCCTTTTCGCATGTGAGCCAGAGTTAAGTCTGCCAAACGTAATGCCTTTTGCGCTTGAAGTGCTCCTGCTTTTTCCTCTTCGAAAAGTACATTTCTAATAATGAGTAAAAACAACGCTGCTCCTATACCATTAACCATAATCATTGGTAGCCCAATGCTATTAACTAACAAAATAGCACTAGAGAAAGGTCGCGCTATTAGTAATATTGTAGCCATTTGAACAAATTCTGCGAAAGCCCCGACGAAGAATACAATCCATATGTTTGAAGTATTCCGAAAATACATTTTACGAAACGCCCCGCCTATGATTCCTGCCGTTACAGCAGATAAGCCACACGCTAAATCTGTAAAGCCGCCAAGCATAAACCTATGAATGCCTGCAATTGCCCCAGCTCCTATACCAACCTTATATCCACCTAGCATACCCGCAATTACAATGCCAATGACCCTTGAATTAGCAATAGCTTCATTTTGTTGTATTTCATTAGGCCATCGTTCAATTTGTAATGACTCGGTATTAAACGTTAACCCTGTATACGTGCCGATAATACCAAATAAACCAAAAAAAAGTATGACTTTTATATAATCACTTCGTTGAATCTTATTTTCATGTATATTCTCTCGAAAAAATCGTAAACGAGTCAAAACAAATGCAACCGTTACAATAATACCAATTCTCTCAAGCATAGGAATAATAAGCTCTAGCAATTGAGACACCTCCGACATAGCTGGTACAAGAATCCCATCATATCTATTGTATCTTTATCACCTTTGACATACTACCTAATTACTGGTATCTATGTGGATTTTTTGTACATTAAACCGCAACGTCAAAAAAGCCAGTGATCCAAATAGGAGCACTGGCTTTATTATTAATCTTTATAGCGGTTGTTGCCTCCGCCACCGTCTTTGTTATTGTTGCGATACGATTTTCTCACAGAAGTACCACGTTTACCTTTGCTGTTGTATGAATTTGAGCGACCTCCGCCACGCTTGTTGTTGCCACTATTGCTGCGATTATCGCCTCTGCTCTTAGATACAACAGGTGGTTCAGAAGTTAAATTGACCGGTGTGTCATCCGGCCCTTTTGTCATCAACTTAATAGCTGCTGATAACAATGTTATGGAATCGTGCTCTTCAAGAAGCTCTTCCGCTGTTTGACGATAGTGTGAAATACTCTCGTCAGTAACTGCTTCAAGTAATTTTTCTACTGTAATCTTTTGCTGACCTTCAATAGCCTCTGCCATTGTCGGTGGCTTCATGCGATCCATTTTACGATTAGTTATGCGCTCAATATTTTTTAATTGTCCAATCTCACGCGGTGTAATAAACGTGACAGCTAGACCTGTTTTACCAGCACGACCTGTACGACCTATACGGTGTACATAGCTTTCTGGATCTTGTGGAATATCAAAGTTATATACATGTGTTACACCTGAAATATCAAGACCTCTTGCTGCTACATCTGTTGCAACTAATATATCAATAGAGCCTTCTTTAAATTTACGTAATACACTAATACGTTTGGCTTGGCTAAGGTCACCATGAATTCCTTCAGCTGAATAACCACGAAGGTTTAACGCTTCTGAAAGCTCATCTACACGACGCTTTGTACGACCAAACACAATTGCTAGCTCTGGTGTTTGAATGTCTAGTAAGCGTTGTAGTATTTCAAACTTTCTTTTTTCGTGGACTTCAACATAATATTGCTGAATATTTGGTACTGTCATCTCTTTTGCTTTAACACGTACCGTCTCAGGGTCTTTCATAAATCTTTCAGCGATACTACGAATAGGACCCGGCATTGTTGCTGAGAATAAAAGCGTTTGTCTGTCGGTAGGTACGTTAGACAAAATAGATTCTATATCTTCAATGAAGCCCATGTTTAACATTTCATCCGCTTCATCTAAAATTACAGTGTGAACGTTTTGTAGCTTCAATGTTTTACGATTAATATGATCTAGCATACGACCTGGTGTACCTACAATGATGTGTGGGCGTTTCTTTAATGATTTAATTTGACGTGAAATATCTTGGCCACCGTAGATTGGTAATACTCTTACACGCTTACCTGAACCGATTTTATAAAGTTCTTCAGATACTTGTATAGCCAACTCACGCGTAGGAGCGATGATTAGACCTTGAATTGTATCTAAATCTTTGTCAACCTTTTCAACTAACGGCACACCAAACGCAGCTGTTTTTCCTGTACCAGTCTGTGCTTGTCCAATTACGTCTTTGCCCGCTAGACAAAGCGGTATTGTTTCTGCTTGAATCGGAGTTGCCTCCTCAAATCCCATGCGTTCAATTGCACTTCTCGTTTCATTACTTAAACCTAATTCATTAAATGTTGTCAATGCGAATAACTCCCTTTTTTATAAGTAATTAAGGATTTTTTATGTTTATGGATTCATCAATTTTTAAGCGATTGTTTAAAAGTCCTGACGTATACGCAAGTTTAATACTCATCATTTTAATAAGCAGTCGCTAGGCTACAACAAGTAATGGCGAAAAGTAATTTTATTTCTAACGAGTTTGTGGCAATCTCTGCAGTGGACTGTCAGCATGCATCGGATTGCTTATACTTTTTTTCATCGTTTATCTATATAGAACTAACTACCTGTTGCGAACCTTTTTAAACATTCACTTTAAAAAAGACATCTTCCAAACGGAATATGTCCCATCAGTTTGTTGCTGTCCATATTTACACAACTTTTATCATACCACTTCAGATGGGTTAATTCAATTTTTGACAAGATTATCTTCTTTTTTAAGAAAGTCACTTATCTCTTTAATAAGTATATCCTTTTCTACGTCATGACAAACAAGATGTTTTGAAGATGGTAACCAGCATAATTTTTTATCTGAATAAGGGATCGTATTATATATAAATTCTGCACTTTTTGCGGGAACTATACCATCTTTCACCCCTTGAATAATTAATGTAGGAACTTTTATGTCTTTTAGCATAGGCTTTACGTATTTAACCAGTTTACGGAATTCCAAAGTAGCTTGCATAGGTGTAGCCTTCATCTTATTAGTATAACGAAGAAATAAGTCATTTTCTCGAAGCTGTCCACGAAAGCTATCGGTGACCATTTCCTTTATATCCATCACAAGCTGCCTTGGATTAACATAATAAGCTGCGGCACTCAACAGGACAAGCTTATCAACTTTATTATTTACTGCTAAATAGCTTGCAAGCATACCGCCCATTGAGAAACCAACCACATAAATTGTATTGCAGCTTTTTGCTAATTTTTGATATGCTTCTTCAATACATTCAATCCAATTGTTGTATGTAACACCTTTTAGCTGCAAGTTGTTTCCATGCCCAGGTAAAGTCGGGGTTAATATTTTCCAGTTTGTATTCACTTTTAAATACTTTACGAGTGGTGCAAGCTCCTGAGGGGAGCCTGTAAAACCATGAATACACAAGCAACCAATCATATCAATGAACCCACCTTACTATGTTGTTACCTTTATTTTACGGATTTTTATAAACATATTAAAGTAATACGCGTAAAAGATACATTCTTATTTTGTGCATTAGTATATATTTTTAGCTATCTGCAAGTCATTCTTAGTTGTTTCAATATGACTCAACTAGTATGGGGATTAAGGAAGGACTACTCACATAGGTATTTTATCAATGTGGAGAGTATTCACTTCTTTTAATATAAATTCCCATCATCTAATATACGATTCCCACTATTTTGATGTCGATATTCTACTAGTTTCGTGTCGAAATTCTACCACTTTGATGTCGATATTCACCAATTCGACAAACCTTGCGTTAATCCCCTTCATCTTTTGCTACCTCCATTCATTCACTTACAAGTGAACAACTTCAGCTCTTTTGGCATCATGTTGCCGAAAATCAATAAAGCTGCCCCGTTTAGGACAGCCAAATTCATCTTATGAAAATTTATCACTAAGTTCCTGATTCAAATAGCTAAGCTTTTCGGCCATGTCTGCAATTTGATATGATGCTTGTGATACTTCCTCGAATGTTTTACGAAAATCTACTATGAAATTGCTAAAGCTAATAATTTTCTCATCGTTTCCTTTTACACTGTTTACTGATAATGCCAGCACATCTTCAATATTCTTATTTGTATTACGGAATAAGCGTGTTTCTTCAACAATGATCTGGAATGAGTCTTCAAATTTCTCTATTGTTTTCTGCACTGCTGTAATTTGTCCCTGGATTTGATCTAGTGCTGACTCTGTTTGACTAGCTAACTTGCGAACTTCTTGAGCAACCACTGTAAATCCGCGTCCATGCTCTCCAGCTCGTGCTGCTTCAATAGTAGCATTTAATGATAAAATGTTAGTTTGATTCGAGATACCTCGTATCGCCTTAACAACCTCGCCTATTTCGCTAGAGCTGGTTGTAAGTTCTTCTGTTAGTGCCTTCGTTGATTCAATTAAATCTGCTACACTGTCCACTTTTTGTAAAGAAACAGAGATATCTTTCTTACCATACTCAACCTGTTCAATCATTTGCTTAGATGCAAGCTGAATATTTTTGATCTCCTCTAGCATGTCTAACACATGTCTTTCTTTGTCTGCTATAGAGGATGTTGTTTCTTCCGCACTAGCAGCAAGGGTCGAGGCAGATTCATTTAAACGTTGCTGAAGTTCTTCAATTTCATTTAGCTTCATCATCGATGATGTGTACGATTCAATATATGTCGTTATCCCTATTTGCATATCAAAGGAACACAAACGCAAAAATGAATTATATATGTTTTGAGCTTCTTCCGACGAGGATATTTCTTCATTAAGAATTAATAACACTTCATTTTGAATAATGGTATACGCCCCAATATACCATTCCGGAAATAAATCAATACGGTTATGTACCCTCCCAATCATCGTTCGACGAGTTACATAGCTGTCATTCACTTCACCAGACACCATATCCATGCAATATTGCATAAGTGTCTTTTTTAATCGCTCGAATGTAGAATGGTGTTCTATAATTGAACGCAAATGAGGTATGTTACCTAATCGGTCATAAAAAGCATCAACAATTCTTGAAACGTTGCGCTCAAAAACCGGCTTAATCTTAGCTAAATTCACAACATCCTGGGCTGTTAATCCAGTAAATGCAATTTGCGTTTTATAGGGTCCTTTTAAAATTTCATCAAAATGCTTATGTATAACAGCTTCATCGACAACTTCGACATTTCTTTCAACATTATTAACCTGTTTTGTAAATATTGCCCCGAATTTCTTTGCCATTGCTAAACTCCTTAATAAAAAAATTCATCTGATAAAATCATTTTATATTACAAGGGTAGCAATGAGTGTGATTTTTCCGTGACAATTTTGTAAACTTTTCATTTTACCACAAATATCATTATTCTAAAATAAGGAAATATGTACTATTTTTCCGACATTTTCACAGTTAATATGATAATAATCGACAAAAAACACGACAATATTTTCCTATGTCGTGTTTCGATATACTTTAATTGTTATGCTAATACTGCTTGAACAACTTCTTCTAACCTCATACCACGAGAAGCCTTAACAAGAACCACATCACCAGCTAGCACATAATTCGATAGCATCTGAATTAGATCTTCTTTATTAGAAAATACATGAACACGATCTGCCGCTAAATATTGCAACGCACCTTTTGCAATCCATTCAGCACGAGAACCATATGTGAATATATGGTCAATATTTAACTCACCCGCATGCTCACCAACTTCCTGATGAAAAGCTAATTCATTATCCCCAAGCTCAAGCATATCACCTAAAACTAGAATTTTACGTTTATAACCAGCTAGTGATGCTACTAGATCAATAGCTGCTTTTGTTGATGTCGGACTAGCATTATAGGCATCATTGATAACAGCAACACCGCTGCTTGACTTTTTCAACTCAAGTCGCATTCCAGTTACTTTTATTTTATTAAGTCCCCCTGCAATCGCAGACCAAGACACGTCGTAAGTTCGAGCTACCGCAATAGCTGCTAATGCATTAATAACATTGTGCTTGCCTAACACAGGCATAACGAGCTCTTGATCAAACTGATTAATTTTAAAGGCGGTCATATCCTCATATTGCGTTACTTCAAGGGGATAGTAGTCGTTCTCGGGACTATCTCCAAACGTAATAGCTCTTAAACTCTTATTTGCCACTCTTTCTTGCAATAATGGCTCATCACCGTGGAAAATAAAGATTCCCTCTGGTTGTAACCCTTCTGTAATCTCAAATTTAGCATCTGCAATAGCTTCACGTGAACCAAGGTCTTGTAGATGAGCCTCGCCTATGTTCGTAATTACGGCTGTATGCGGTTTGGCTAAATTTGATAAAAGATGAATCTCTCCTAAACCACTCATTCCCATTTCTACTATCGCTATTTGAGTAGAGGTTTCTAATCGTAGTAGTGTTAAAGGGACACCTAAGTGATTATTTAAGTTACCTTCAGTTTTTTGAACTTTATAGGTTGTTCCAAGCAATGAGGCAATCATATCCTTCGTCGTAGTTTTACCATTACTGCCTGTAATTCCTACAACTGTTACATCTAGTTCAGATAAGTAAGCTTGCGCTAATTCCTGAAGTGCAGTTAAGGTGTCATCAACCTCTATCAGTGGGATATCAGGTGTTCTCGAATGCTGATCTGCTTGCCATAAAACAGCAGCTGCTCCATTTTCATAGGCTTGGTCAATAAAATCGTGTCCATTAAACTTCTCACCAACAATCGGTACAAATAGATTCCCCGGTTTAATAGTTCGGGTATCAATGGAAACCCCGGAAAAAGCAACATTGGCACTTGCTCGCGAATTTAATTTTTCAGCTGCCCATATTAAAGAGCGCTCTATCATAATTGTCACCTCTTAGAACGTATACGTTATTTGCTGTTTCTCATCATAGCGTTCAAGAGCTAGCTTCACAAGCTCTTCAATTAAAGCTGGATATTCTAGACCTGCATGCTTCCATAAGAGCGGAAACATACTAAACGGAGTAAAACCAGGCATCGTATTAACTTCGTTAATTAAAACAGTGCCATCTTTGGTAAGAAAGAAATCTGCACGAACTAGACCAGAACAATCTAACGCTTTGAATGCTTGAGTAGCCATATCATTGACGGTTTTTACAACATCAGCAGAAATTTCAGCCGGTATAATTAAAGCCGTGTCTCCATCCTCGTATTTTGCTTTGTAGTCATAAAAATCCTTTTTCGGAACAATTTCACCAATTACAGAGCATTTAGGATCATCATTTCCCAACACAGCAACCTCAATTTCCCTTGCAGTAACTCCTCGTTCAACAATTACTTTTCGGTCAAATTTATACGCCTCAATAAAAGCCTGCTCGAGCTCCTCACGATTTCTACATTTACTAATACCAACACTCGATCCTAAGTTAGCTGGCTTTACGAAACAAGGATATGATAATTCTTGTTCTACTTTATCATAAGCTACTTTACGGTCACGCTCCCAATCACGACGAACAAAATGAACATAGTTCACTTGAGCAAGTCCTGCTTGTGCAAAAATGGCCTTCATAATAACTTTATCCATTCCTGCTGCAGACGCTAGTACACCATTTCCTACATACGGAATATTTAGTAGCTCTAGCATACCTTGAACGGTCCCATCTTCCCCGTTAGGTCCATGTAGCAACGGAAACACAACATCAACAGCCTCAGACTTACCTTCTTGCTCTGTTAATGTTAATGCACCCACTTCATTTTTTTCTGGAGCAAGCTCAAGTCGTTTGACATCGTTTACCTGCCCAGTAATTTCTTCTCCTCGCACCCAAGTACCACTGTCTGTAATATAAACGGGATGTATTTCAAATTTTTCCTGATCTAAAGCATTAATAACAGATAAAGCTGTTTGCATCGAAACCTTATGCTCAGCTGATTTACCCCCGTATAACACGGCAATTTTTGTTTTCATTTGTTTAAAATCCCCCTTACAAGGCACAAAATATATATAACAGCTTTAGCTTACATGTTAATCGCTACGCATAGCGTCCTTATTGTATCATTTCTCTTTGTTAAGCAGAAATGTTTTTCTAAGCGTACGAACAACGTCCACTTTTCTTAATATATATGAATTCGTAGGCATGTTTCAATACAACAAATGGACTAAGAATTTGATACATGTTTGTTTACATACACAGTATTCACTTCATTATGTACGTTCGCGTTTAAAAGTAAACTCAACTTCATGTGATTCATCACACTCCATCCCTTCCTACAATCAAGTATGATATTTACAAACAAACTTTATATGGAGGAAAAGCGATGAACTTCTACACGATACTTAGCAAATATTACGATACTATTTTTCCAGTAAATTCAGTACAAATCAATTTTATTACCCAGCATATGCATGGGAAAAGCCTTCTTGATGTAGCAGCCGGAACCGGAAACCAAGCCGTTGAACTGGCCAAACTTGGATATAACGTAACAGCAGTCGACCTAGATCCATCCATGGTTCATTCTATTAATCGTAAAGCCACAGAGCAACAGGTAACTATTCACACTGATATTTTAAATATGATAGATATTAAATCCTTACAACCTCTGTCATACGACACTATTACTTGCATAGGAAACTCTCTTTCACATCTATCATCAATCGACGAGATAACTCAAGCATTACAAGGTTTCACCAAGGTTCTTAACAAGAACGGTACCATCATAATACAAATAGTTAATTATAATAGAATTTTTGCGCACAGCATTAAGCAGCTACCGACCATTAACCGGCCACCTGTGAAGTTTGAGCGTTCATACGAGCTTTGTGAAAATAATAAAATTATATTTAATGGAACATTAACTGTTGATGACGAACAATATGAAAGCTCTGTTACACTTTATGGCATCCAGGCTGAACAACTAGTATCCTCGCTTAATAATGCAGGCTTCCACCATATTGAATTATTCGGCTCCTTTAAAGGTGAACCTTACACATCAATCGAGTCGCCAGCATTAGTAGTCGTTGCTAGAAAAGAATAGTTTTTTCTAAGAGTGCAACGTACTCGTTTTCTTAATTAAATAGGGGTGTTTTGGGTGTTGCCTAACAAGCAAGCCGTCTCAAAAAAGCGCATGCGCCTTGCTCAGCGCCGACCAACTTAAGACGTCCCCCGTAGGAGGGGGGACGTCTTATGACCTCGAGCTGTGAAAAGCATCATATTTTATATCATGCTTTTCACAAGATACTCAAGGAAAATTATTCATAGATGAAAACTGGCTAGTTGCTGGCACTAGACACTAACTCAGGGTAAAAAATATGCTTTCTTTGACATTCAATAAGGCCACTCCATGGAGTAGCCTCTACAACTTAACACTAAATTTTACAATATTCGCCTTCTTCAACGCCTCATATAGAATAACGACTGTTGGCCCAGCAAACAGCCCTAAAAACCCTATGAGCTGGAATCCTAAGTACATACTGATTAGTGCTGCAAGTGGATCAATCCCCATATTTGTAGAGAAAATTTTCGGTTCAATAACTCTTCGAACTACTGTAATAACTAAAAATAAAATAACAAGCCCTACAGCGAGCAATGTGTTTCCTTTTATTAACACAAACAATGCCCACGGGACTAAGAACGACCCCGTCCCTAATATAGGTAACAAGTCAACGAGGACGACAAATATCGAAATGACGGCTGCGTATGGTACGTTTAAAATTAGCAACCCTATCAAGGATAACACATACGTTACTACACTTAGGATAAGCTGCGCCTTTAAAAATCCAATACCTGCTTTATTAAGCTGTGCGTATACCAATTTGAACTTATTCGAGGTGGACTCGGATAATGCTTTAGCAGCCTTTGCCTTTATATTTGGTAATTCAAAGCTAATCATATATAAGCCTATTAAGTAGACTAGTATATGTATTAGAAATTCAGGGAGCTTAGCTGCCCATAAAACGACTGATTGGGCTATCGCAGTCACACTTTCTATAAGAGAGTCCATTGTCGATTCAAAACTATCCTCTAATGATTCGATAACGCCTACCGGAATCGCATCCGCATATAACTCCCACTTATGTATAAATGAGTTTATTATGCTTGTTATATCTGATATAACGAAAGGAAAACGTAATGAGAAATTTAATAGCTGGTCAACAATAATCGCCACTATTAAATAGCCTAAAGTAGCTAATACTAATAAAAAAGTAAGAAATACTGTTGTCACCGCAGCTCCTCTTGAAAATTTAAATTTCTGATGTAGTTTTTTTACAGATCCCTCTAACATAAGGGCTGTAAGAAGTGCAAATACAATAGGTAAACCGTAGCGAATCATGAACAAAAAAATAAATATGACTACTCCCCAAAGTAGAATTCTTTTTTTCATTACGTCCTTTTTAACCCCCATACCTTTAGTAAGCTATTTTGATTATTTTACTATTATCCAGAAAATAATTACAGTTATAAAGCCATTCGTCAATATTTGATACATTTTTAATTTCTACTATAAGATTTTTTTCATATTTTGCAAGGATAATTTCCGAAAAATATTTTCTGAAAATAGAAACTAATTATTTCATGGGAAATTATTGTCGAAATCGGAACTTTCATTCACATAATTTTCATTATGGAAGAGCGGATCACGTAGTATACTATTATTAACACATTGCTGATGGAGGATGTATGAATCGCATAAAGAAATTTTCACTACTAGTTCTTGGTACTGTATGTATTATTATTGGTGCCATCGGCATAGTTTTGCCACTTATACCAACCACACCTTTGTTATTACTAGGTTCCTTTTGTTACGTTCGTAGCTCCGAAAAGTTACATAAACGTTTATTAGATAACAAAGTACTTGGTACCTTTATTCGTGACTTTCAAGAGAAAAAAGGAATTCGATTACGCGACAAAATAGTAAGTATTGCTGTTTTGTGGACATCAATTTTATTTTCTGTCTTTTTCTTTATAAATTTTTTAGTCGCTGACATTTTACTTATAACACTTGCTGCTATTATATCAACTGTAATTTTTTCATTTAAAACCATCCATGATTAACGGAAGATTATTATTTTCTTCCGTTTTTTTTATTTTCACGTGAACTTTTTTCACTTTAAGACGTTAACACATATTGAGAGGGGGAGTTTTGGTGGATCAAAAGCTAATAGAGCTTTGTATGCAAGGCTCGAATTTTGCACAACAACGCTTAATAGTTAAATATAAAACTCTCCTCTACTCTTTTGCTAGAAAACTAACAAAAAACAAAGATGATGCCGATGATTTATTTCAAGATACGTGGTTAAAGGTTTTCCAAAAGCTTCATACATACGATGGTACAAAACCTTTTGAGAATTGGCTTTGTTATATATGTTTAAATACCTATCGTGACCAATATAGGAAGAAGAAGCGCTGGCTCAATATTGTGACCGATTTTTTTTTATCAAACGAGCAAAAGGATCTTACAATGGACACAGCTCCTACCCCTAGAAATCAGTTGGTTGAAGATATTGTAATACAACATGAAGAACACGATTACCTTATACAGGCCATGCAACAACTAGATGATAGCTTTAGAATCCCACTTATTTTGTTTTATTTCCAAAGTTTCTCTTATGAAGAAATAGCTAACTTTCTTCACATTCCTGTTGGAACCGTACGATCCCGTCTTTCAAATGCAAAAAAAAAGCTAAAGAATATACTCGAAGGAGTTGACTGATATGGATGAAAGATCAATGGACCAGCAGTTACAACAATATATGCATACGAGAGAAGATCCGTCTGACTTTGTGCTTTCTATGACAATACAAAAAGTAACAGCTAACACCACAAAAGGTCCTGTTCTACTTATTGCAATCATATGCTTATTGCTATTTTGGGCTGAAGTATTTTTATTTTTGTCGGTATTTGGATTTCAGCCCGCATTTTTCTTTATTTACAGTTCGTTGTCGTTACTATTTAATGGATGTGTCGTTTTTGGAATAGTAATACTAGGGAGGGCGCAGTATGACCTATATTAACCCATTATATTTTATTTTACTTATCCTATTTGTTGTACAGTTGATCATTGGGATTTATGTATATCAAAGTGCCAAAAACCACGGAATGAATAAATGGCTATGGACCATTATCGCAATATTTGTCCCTAATTTAATGGGATTAGTGCTGTTTTTCTTTGCACGTTCTCAACTAAAGCAAAAAGGCATTTGTACAAATTGCTCTCAATCCATTAAGCCTGAGTACTTGTTTTGTCCATACTGTGGTGACGATAGAAAGCAGCATTGTTCTTCATGCGCAGAAGTTGTTCAAAAATCTTGGAGTTATTGTCCGCATTGCGCTAATTCATTAAGGGGGGCTAATCATGCGTAAACTGTGGTTCATTTTTGTCGGCTTTTTAATTCTTGCCTCAGCTTGTAGTGACTCATACGTTACAATAGGTAGTGTCGGTCATTCTAATGGAAAAGAAATGGAGTACAAATATCATTACTTTAACGGAAAAAGACAACAACTATTCCATATGAAGGCAGGGACTGTCATTGAACTTTCATATGATTTGGTCGTTGAAAAAGGAGATTTATCTCTTGTAGTAAAACAACGTGATGGTCAAATCGTTTGGGAAAGATCTTTTCAAAAAAACGATCGAGGTACTACTTCAGTTACTATTGCTGAACCAGGCTATTACAATATAATCGTCGAAGGTAATAAAACGAAGGGGAACTTTAAAATAGAATATGAAGAACTTTAATTCATAATTCAATGATCCTACAAAAGCTCAGTTACCTTTCATATCAGCAAGAATCGGACATAACGTACTTATTATTCTATATGAAATAAAAACCCAGGCTTCATCATGAATCCTGGGTTTCTTCAGTCATTTTAGTTGTGTAATGAACGCTGTAAAAACAGAGCAAACATACTACGTGTTACCGTTTCGTGCGGCGCAAATGACCCATCATCTTTACCAGTAGAAATGCCGTTTTGTAATAAAATTTCTACATTGGCAACATGAGATGGAGAAATTGCTTCCTTGTCAGTAATTTGAACAGCTTTTTCTGTTGCTGCAAACTCAAATGCACGCACTAATACCGTTGCCATCTGCTCTCTAGTAAGCGTGTCATCAGCACCAAATGTACCGTCATCATAACCATTGAAGATACCGGCTGCTTTTACGGCTGCAATCGCACCAGCCATTGCATGCGTTTCTTCCACATCACTAAACACAGTCAATTTCTCTGGTACTTGTAAGTTTAGTGCTGTTGTAAGCCACTGAGCTGCTTCGCCACGAGTAACAGCTTGAGTAGGATAGAATTGACCATTGTCTAGAGTGATAATGCTTCGTGCTACGATTTCGTTCACAGCTTCATAAACTGTTGATTTGCTTGCTACATCATGAACTTTTTGCATAATACGTCCTTCAAACACAGCTTCAACTGTACCAACCTCTTGTAGGTAGCCATTGAACACTTCATAGTCTGGTAGATAAAGCTCTGTTATGCGCCCTTCATCCTTCGCTTTTTTAAAGACTTGATAGTCGTCTCCACCATCTGCTATATATGCATTTGTAGCAAGTGTATAAGATTGCTCAACGTTGATAGGTTCAAATCCTTCGTCCGTTTTAACTAAAACCTCAAGCACTCTTTCTCCAGCAGGTAGCGTCGGATCAAATGTAAATTTCATACCAGCTACATGTGGGAAACGTCCTTGTTTTTCTTCAACTTTACTTACACCGTTTTCAAGTGCTTCAATTACTTCGGCACCTGTCAACTCTAACGTCACTAACATATTCCCAAAAGGCATTGTTGTTAGTACATCCCCTAAAGAAATCTCACCTGCATCAATGGAAGCTCTAATACCACCACCATTTTGGATTGCAAGGGTTGTCTCTGGCAATGCTTTTTGAGCAGCCGCTAAAATACCATCAGCGATGAAGTTACCAAGGTTTGTTTCACCTTGTCTTACAAAACTCCGTTCACCATTTAAAAAGACATTTGAAGAACCAACAACTTCAGCTTTTAACTCCTCGATAGGCGCTTTCTTTTCTTCGTACAATGCCTTTGCTGTTTCATCATCAGCAATGATGTAGTTGCCAGCCTCATCTTTTGCATTTACATTAATGAGTTGGCCTGCCCATTCCGTTAAAACACCATCTGCATTGAAGGTAACATTAAGTTTACCCAAAAATTTACCGTACTCGTTGGCCTGAACAATAATAGTTGGCACGCCATCCTCAGCACCTACTACAACAGGCTCCTCAAGCTTCGTATGAGTGTGTCCACCAACGATAACATCTATGCCCTCTACCATTTCAGCTACTTTAAGGTCCTTAGAATAACCAAGGTGTGTTAAGGCGATAATCTTATTTATGCCTTCCTCTTCAAGACTTTGTACAGCAGCTTTAGCACTCTCTACTTCGTCATTAAAGGTAATATTTTCACCTGGATTTGCCAAAAACGCGGTTTCTACTGTAGTTAAACCTAGTACACCAACTTTTTCACCGTTAACATCTAATACAACTGTAGGAGTGATTTTTTCCTCAGCTACTAATTCAGCTAGTACTTGTTCGTTGCTGTAGTCTATGTTCGCACTTACAATAGGGAAGTCTGCGTTTTTAACAAATTCTGCAAGCACAGCAGGTCCTTTGTCAAATTCATGGTTCCCTGGTACCATCACATCATAACCTATCATGTTCATAAATTCTAAGTCTGCTTGTCCTTCATACTTGTTAAAGAATAATGTCCCTGAAAATACATCCCCAGCATCAAGTAAAATAGAGTTAGCAACCTCACTTCGAACTTGATTAATAGCTGTAATTCGACGAGCCACATTATCCAAATGAGCGTGTGTATCGTTTGTGTGCATCACTGTTAATTCAAAATCGTCAGCTGCTGCATACGATACATTTGCTACAGGAGTGAAAAGGCTTGTCCCTAAGACAGCTACTGCTAAAATACCCTTTAACTTGTTAGATCCTCTACCCACATTGCCATCTCCTTTTGAAAAAAGTATGTACGGTTCCATTATAATATTTAAACTTGGAAAATCCATGCATTTTTTAAAAATTCTCTAAAGTCGTTTTTCAATAAAAAAATAACTGCTATCTATACCCGATAACAGTTACATGAATATTACAATAATTCTTTAATGACTAACCCTTGGCTTCCACGTACATACTGTTGTAGCAAAGCCGACAAAAATAATTGTAACTATTGACAGCAAAAACGTATCCTTTGACAACAGCAACCCCCCAAGAGCTACCACACATCCATCAATCATAAAAATTACCACACCTACATTGATTGACGTTTTATCTGCAATAAACTGTGCTAACAAATCTGTACCACCTGTACTCGTCTCATATCGAAGCATGATACCAATCCCAAGTCCCACAAACGTGCCGCCCACGATAGAGCTAACGGGTGGTGATAACGATATCATCGTTACAAACAAGTCGTGAAAAGGATATAAGGCATCAATAGCAAATGATGATACCAACATACCGTGTAAGCTATTATAAAAGTAAGCTCGATTATATATCCAAGCTAACATAAAAATAGGGATACTTAATAAAATAATAGCTAATCCTGCTTTTACATGGAGTATGTAATTGAAAATCAATCCTATTCCAATAATGCCACCATCGAGAAGTTCAAATGGGACAAGGAAAAAATTTATACCAATAGATAAACATATGCTACCTAAAAATATTGCGTTTGCTTTTTGTAATAAAGACATGCTTTACCAACTCCAACTAGGACATGCTTTATATATATGCTCGATTAGCATATGACATGTCCTATGAAGTTTGGTTTTTAGTTTTTTACATATACAACCCTGCTAAAAAAATGCCAAGCGCTTCCTCATAAATCTCACCAAACTGGCTAATTGGTAGCGGATTAACTCCTCTCCCTAGCTCCACTGTAAATCCTGGTTTACGAAAATCTTGAATAAACCAATCCTTATATCCTGCGTAGCTATCTACGGTTTTAATGGGGATATACCCACTAACTCTAGCAAATTCATTTACGAGAGTTTGAGCGGCTGGCGGCTCTAAATTTTCAAATCCCCAATAGATCACCTCACCCTGAGTATGAAAAGCAAGTGCACGGTCAAAATTACTTCTCCGTGTCAACTCTGCCATAGCTACAGACTCAGGCTCAGTTAGTGGAGCCTCCCCTGGATAATCCCTTGGGCTTGGTTTATCTGGCTTACGAGCAGCCTCGATATCCCATTTTGCAGGATATTGATTGTTTAAGTCTACCCCCCTAATATTAGCTTTCCATCCCGAAAAATTACTTGAGCCATTATTAATCTCTATAACACGTTGATTCCATGGTGCTGAATCTGGTGGACCATTTAGTACTAAATTGACCCCATCAGGATTAACCATCGGAACAATAGATAATTCAACATTTGTGTAAAAAGGATTTAATAATAACCCTCTTATCGGTGCTTGGTTTGTTAATGCTAAGGCATAGTCATTTAAAAATGTCATAATAACAGGGGTTGTAATCCATTCATGCGCATGAAACGATCCATTATAATGAACACGTTTTGAACCGCTTCCTATCACTATTTCAGGAATAGTCTTTCCTAACACAGACTGACCAATCGACTCTTGCTTTAAAAATGGATAGACCGATTGAAGTCTAGCTAAATCACGCATCATATCGCTATACGTATACTCTTGTGCTCCATTCACGAGTCGCCATGTAATTCTTATAGGAGCCTTAATGAACTGCCCTACAGTAAGCCTTCTCGGATCTACGCTCGGATTTACGAGCAACAAAGCATCTAAAGGGATGTTTCGCCGCTGTGCTATTCCCCAGAATGAATCACCTGCCTGCACTATATAATCTTGTGCTACATATCCTGGTATATTTATTGCCTGACCTATTTTAAGTTGATTCGGTTGAATTGTCCTATTAGAGTCAATAATCAACTGTAAAGGTATGTTAAAAAGCTGACTGTAATACCAGTATGAATCACCTTGACGTACAAAAACCTTCATGTTGTTTATTCCCCCCGCAAATAGCAGTCATACTAATTATATGATGAGGAGAGTATAACTTATGAAAGGAATAAGTCTGGCCTTGAAAAGACTTCAAAAAGTTTGATGCATACATAGAGGAACAACAGACATATAATCAAATCGTAATCGTTCTTGTTTACAAAACGTAATCATTACGATATAATCACTATTGAATCAAAAAGGGGGATAACCATGATCGCAAAAACAAAAATGCTGTCACTAAGTTTCATATTACTAGTTGGTCTGTTTTTGGCTGGTTGTAATAGCGAAACAAACAACACCACACAAACACAGATTGATACAAATAATACAGATAATACTACTAAGCTAGCTATTTATACAACTCTATATCCTTTAAAGGATTTTACTGAAAAAATTGGTGGAGCTTATGTGAATGTCACAAGCATTATACCTCCAGGAGCAGATGCGCATACATATGAACCTACTACGAAAACAATGGTTGATATAGCGCAAGCTGACGCTTTTATCTATAACGGATCAGGTATGGAAGCTTATGCAGAGAAGATTTCATCTGCTTTAAAAAATGAAGACATAAAAATTATTGATGCTACTGTAGACCTTTCTTTAGTTGAGCATAATCATGATCATGAAGAAGAAGCACATGCTGAAGACGAGCATGGACACTCTGATGAAGAGGCTCATGCTGAAGACGAGCACGGACATTCTGAAGAAGAGGCTCATGCTGAAGACGAGCATGGTCACTCTGAAGAAGAGGCTCATGCTGAAGACGAACACGGACATTCTGAAGAAGAGGCTCATGCTGAAGACGAGCACGGACATTCTGATGAAGAGGCTCATGCTGAAGACGAGCACGGACATTCTGAGAATGCCCACACAGAACAAGAAGCTCACTCAGAAGATGAACATGCCCATGGTGATATTGATCCCCACGTTTGGCTTGATCCTATTCGTTCAATAAAAATGGCAGAAAACATAAAAAATGCACTAGTTGAATTAATGCCAGAACACCAAGCTACATTTGAGCAGAATTATGAAGCTTTAGTAGCAGACTTAAATGAATTAGATTCAAAATTCCACGAATTAGTTCATGAGGCATCACAAACCAAGATCGTTGTTTCCCACGCCGCCTTTGGATATTGGGAGGAGTCTTACGGAATTGAACAAATAGCTATAAGTGGTATATCACCAACTGATGAACCTTCTCAAAAGGAATTACAGAAAATTGTCGAGACAGCAAAGCAGTACAACATTAAATATGTTATTTTCGAACAAAATGTTACACCTAAGGTTGCCGAGCTTTTACGAAACGAAATACAAGCAGAGCCCCTTTATTTACACAACTTATCTGTACTGACTGAAAAAGATATAGAAAATGCAGAAGATTATTTTAGTCTTATGAACAAAAACATTGAAACGTTAAAAATAGCCTTTGGAAATAATTAAGTCCTGTACCGTCCCTAGAAAAATGGGGACGGTTTTTTAATATTGGTTTTTTATTGTAAAAACTACAGCTGCCTTGATTGGGAATTACGAATCCCACAAAAGCGTTAGCACACTTAACGTGATCGAGCTATTCACCACCTACTTTCTATCCCCTACGGCCTAACTCATAAGGTAAAAATTAACACCCGCTATTGAAAACATCCATATAGAAAGTTACAGTATAGATATAAAATTATCGGCTGAAAAGAGTGAATTATCATTGATTTACCAGCTAAAAATTACTTTACTGCATTTTAAACCAAAAGTCTGGCGCCGAGTATTATCTACAAACTGTTCATTTCACGACTTACATAAAATTATTCAAAGCTGTTTTGAATGGAAGAACATGCACTTGCATGAGTTTGAGGTTCGCAAATCAAATGGTGTTATGTTTCCAAAGAGTGACAGTGTCCTAATAGGTGAAATGAATGATATTAACTCCGAGTTGTTTTACAATTGGGAAGATGAAGAGGACTTAATGCTTGATGAAGAAACCGAAGAAATAAAAGATTGGATCATAAAAGAAGGAGACAAACTTCTTTATCGTTATGATTTTGGTGAAGATTGGACGCACGAAATAATGCTTGAGGCCATACTTCCATCAAATAATAAAGAGAAATATCCTATGTGTGTTAAAGCAGTTGGAATAGCCCCTCAAGACAATAGCAGAGCATTGTTTCATACTGATTCTAACAAGTCAGTTGAAAAGTCAAACGATCTAAACTTACTCCAAACAATTAACAGTAAATTCCAAACAAAGCAACATGGTACACCACTATGGTCCGATCTTTTACATTTAGCGAAAGAATTTAAAACCTTGAAGCTTTGGGAGTTACTTGATGATGATCAAATTTTTGCCATTCAAATGACCGTTGATAATACTTATATTTATTGTTCGGTGTTAGGAAGTGCATCAGAGGTTTTTGGATTAGCTGCGTTTGTAGGTGATGAAGGATGGCAGTCCCTTCAGGAAATTATTTCTGGACAACAAGAAGACTCATTACAACAAAGGTCTTTATTATTATCGTTCTGTAATCGAGATGAATTAGATGAAGAGGACTACCAAATTATTAAAGAAAGTGACTTTTCATTCAGAGGCAAGCACGCTTGGCCGCAGTTCAGAAGCTTTATCCCTAGATACTTACCTTGGTCCCTTGATAATAATGAGATTGATGTATTTTGTACAGTTCTAGAGCAGGCTATTCTAATTGGAAAATCGGTTATCAATGATAATCTCGTTATTCCACATTACCCTAACGGCTTGATACCAGCAAGAATCTGGCAGGACGATGAGTGGAGGCAATCTTTTATCTCTATTCCAAGCGTAGAGGATCGTCAAACAGAAGCTCCTCCACCGGTAACAAATGAATTGGCCGTATATGGAGCTCGTAAAAAGTACAAGAAGATGACTCAAGCTGTTGAGATGGCACTATTTCCCTTCATTGAGCCTGTTCAGGATCAACCTGATGAACGTCCCTATTTTCCGATGATATATGTAATGATTGAACATAACAGTGGCATTGTTATGGATACACAAATAATGCAGCATGAAAACATCACGGCATTTGCGCAAGAGTCGTTTTTAGGCTCCATTGATGCTTTACGCTCCATACCGAGCGAAATATGGATGACTGAAACAACCGCTCACTATTTACAACCGATATTAAAAATATTAGATATTAAAGTCGTAGTAGTTCAAACATTACCACTCGTTGAAGAACTGAAACAAAGTTTTTTAGAACATAGTGTTTTCCGCCATTAATAAGAAAGCTAAGCACAACCATATAAGGCGCTGGTCACAGGCTGTGAACAGCGCCTCTAAAAAACTTAATAACATGTCAAAAACGTAGAGAGAGGGACTGATTAACAACAAGCATGTTATCGTTGCGTTGTCGCATTTAGGCCCGCCTCAGGTGCCGAAGTGTAGCAATCTTTAAGCAATCATAATCTACCTAAATTCCTAGACAGTAAGCCAAGGAAAAATTGCCTTAACACTTTAAAGACACGGCCCTTAGCAAAAACACATCTGTTTTTGATTAACTGATTTCTGCTAATTCCATCTTTAAAAATCGACGCGTGTTTGGACCATATATTCCATCATTTTGCAATGCTGCATACATTGATTGAAAGCGCCTTACAGCATCCTCTGTAAGTGGACCATAAATTCCATCTATTCCTTGAGGATTAAAGTTAACACGCTGCAATGCTCGTTGAAGCTGTTTAACCTTTTCACCTTCATCGCCTCTTCTTAATATACCTTCTGGTAATGGATATTCTTGATATGGTTTGCTAGCACTTAATATCTCCTTAAGCTTATCTAATGTACGCATACCAACAAGACCATCTACTTGCAAACCGTATTTTTTTTGAAATCGCATAACAGCTCGCTCTGTCTCTGAACCGAATATACCATCTGCTCCATAAACAGGTAAAGCAAATCCAGCTCTCATTAAATTTTGTTGAATTTCCTTTACGAATGGACCTTCATCTCCCGTTCTTATCGGCAAATCAACGGAAACCCCTTTAACAGGTGCTGGGGGTTGTGAGTCATTATCATTATTAAGAAATTCATTTTGATACACATTGTTGACATCAGATAAAAACTGTTCCCATGAAATCCCATAGCGGTGTAAAGCATTTTCCGGATCTGTTCGTCTAGATGGATCTAGCGTACTATGTGCTACGATATCCTCTTTTGGATTCAACCCAAATTTATCTACTAAATAGGCATGATACCACACATATCTATCATATGCTTTTTCAAAATCTATATTTCCACCCCATGCAAGTTCCACCCCGATTGCTGCATCGTTCGCATCTGCTCTAAACATTTCATCATCTGTTTCTACGTTATACCGAACATGCCAGGCCTTCTCCGTTAATGGTATTATTTCTAAAATATAATTATCATCAATAAACGTATGTGCCGAGGCAGAAGGTTGCACATTCTGAAAATAATTTCGATTTGCGTACGCCGTTGAACCAGGATTACCTGTGTCATGGCTTACGATAAATTTAACATCATTTAGCTTTTGACCTGATCTTGCGTTCCCTACATCAATGTAATCACGTGTAATATTGTATAGCATTATGAATTCTCTCCTTTCCCTTGCTAATACTTCTAATATATGAAAGAAAAGAGAGAAAGAGACAGCGGATACCTCATTAACTTTGTTGTTTCTTTTTATTGATAAAAGGAATTGCCTTGCTATTCATAATGAACCAGACTAATATAGGGGCCAAAATATTAAATGCAAATATAGCAATAGCCACAAACCACATAAACCACTTCGTATTTAAAACACTCTCATATAGCCACATATGATAAAAATCCATTTTTTTCACCTCTACTATGTATTATTTAACTTCAAAGGGAAAACTAACCATAAAATACAACCTAGTTTTAAGGAGTATGCTATGTCACAAACGCAATCAGTTGTTGAAAAAACATTACAGCTACCACTAGATAAAAATTTAAAAACTAATATTTCTTACATTAAAGATGTTTTAGAAGATAGCGTTGATTTAGTCAAAAGAGACTTTATTTTTCATGATTATCAAAGTTTAAAAGCTGCTTGCTTTTATACAGATGGGCTTACTAACACATCAGCTATAGAAAAGTTACTCGAAGCTTTACAATACGAAGCAACAAAAATTCTCGATAAAATTACTGTTTTAGAGCGTGAACAATTTATCAAACAATTAAAAGAAAATTTAATTATGAACGCATCTTTAAAGGAAATAAAAAAAGTGTCTGAAGCGATAGATGCAATTCTAGTGGGAGATACAGTCCTTCTTGTTGATGGATCAAGTGAAGGTCTAATCATTTCTTCAAAAGGTTTTGATGCACGTAGTGTAGAAGAGCCTATGACAGAACAAGTTGTCCGCGGCCCACGCGATGGTTTCACCGAAAATATTAGAACAAATACAGCACTTGTTCGCCGTCGTATTCGCGATCCACTTTTTCGTATAGATGCTATGCAAATAGGAAAAAAAACAAAAACTGATATTAATATTGCTTACTTGAAAGAAACGGTTAAACCAGGTCTTGTAGACGAGGTAAAGAAAAGATTAAAGAAAATCGAAATTGATAGTGTGCTCGAAAGTGGCTATATCGAGGAGTTTATTGAGGATGCCCCACTTTCACCCTTCCCAACCGTGCAAAGCACGGAGCGACCTGATAAAGTGGCGGGTGCAATTTTAGAAGGGCGAGTCGCTATTTTTATAGACAACACGCCGTTTGTTCTTGTTGTTCCTTCGTATTTCTGGCAGTACTTACAAGCGAGTGATGACTATTATTCGCGCTACTATACTGGATCATTCTTTCGGTTAATACGTTATATTGCCTTTGTTATCAGTCTCACTTTGCCATCACTTTACGTGCTACTAGCAAGCTTTCATCAGGAAATGATTCCAACTCCTTTAGCGCTTACTATAGCCTCAGGGCGAGAGGTTGTGCCTTACCCTGTACTTTTAGAAGCATTAATTATGGAGACTGCTTTTGAGCTCATGCGAGAAGCTGGTTTGCGAATGCCAAAGCCAGTGGGACAGGCTGTAAGTATCGTTGGCTCATTAATTATTGGACAAGCAGCTGTGCAAGCAGGACTCGTATCCCCCTTCATGGTAATTATCGTGGCCTTAACAGGTATTGCATCGTTTGCCATTCCAAACTATGCAGCTGCTTTTTCAATTAGACTTATTCGGTTTCCACTTCTACTAGCATCAGGAACGTTAGGCCTTTTAGGCTTTGCGGCTGCATTTTCGATTATTGCAATACACGCCATCTCATTACGTTCGTTTGGCGAGCCTTACTTAGCTCCCGCTACGCCGTTTCAGCCAAGTGACCAAAAGGATGCCGTTATTCGTCTCCCTTGGTGGAAAATGAATAAGCAGCCTCAGCTAGCTGAAGGTGAAGAAAACCGCGAGGGTGACAACCAGAAGCCTTCGCCACCTAAATCAGCTGTTAATGAGAGTGTCACAACAAAAGCAACTAAACAAGCCGAAGCAAGTAAAAAAGAGCAGCAAGACAACGACGAGCAAAGCAATTATACAGACGGTTCATCCTCATATATAAAGAAAACAGAAAATCTTGCTAAACAGAAAAACAAACATCAAAATGATGAAGATTCAAGAACAGATAATGAAACACCTAAGTCCATAAAGAAGGAGGACAATCCAGAAATGAACAGTGCGGCTTCCAAACAGAACAATGACCTAGTAGATGTTATTAAACAAACAAAAGATAATAAAAATACTGAGTCAGCTGATAATGCTACACAAAAGGACAGTCAAAAAGCGAATGAAAATACACTTAAAAAGAAACAAAAACATACAATCACTAGCAATTCACCTAATAACGATGCCGACCTAGTCAATGCAATTAAACAAGGGCAACATGATAATGCCAACAGCTCGTCACAAAAAAAAGAAACTCAAACGCAAGATACAAAAAGGAAAAGCACATCTTTTCATTCTGACGATGAGTTATTAAACAACATGAAACAGCCGCAGCGGCAAGATAACAACAGTGCGACTTCCCATAGTAATGCTGTGGGACAAAGACAAACAAATACTAACACTTCTTTTAACAACGATGCCGACCTAGCGAATAACATCAAGCATGACCATACTCAAGGAAAGAAGCTAACTTCCTCTAACGACGATGTTGAGCTAGCGAATGACCTAAAAAAGAAGCAGGATAATAACCTGACAGAAAAAGAGGAAGCTAGTGCCTCATCAAAGAGATCACAAAAAGGGCGGCCATTCAAAAAGCCGATCAAATTAGGAAGGAAGGATAAACGCTGAAAAAGATATTTTTCGTACTTTTACTAGTTACATTTCTTACAGGATGTGCTGGAAAAAAAGAGATTAACGATTTAGCACTAGTATTGGCTGTCGGGATAGACAAAAGTGAAAAAGTAGAGAATGGTGTACAAGTAACTGTGCAGGTTGCCCGTCCTGCTGATGCACGTGGTCAAACTGGTGCACCGACTGGTAATACAGGTGATCCCATCTGGTCTGCATCTGCAGATGGACAAACATTGTTTGAAGCCATTCGTAATTTAACCACCATATCCACTCGCCGCGTTTTTTGGGCACACAATTTTGCTATAGTCGTGAATGAGGATCTTGCTAGAGAAGGTATCCATGATATTATTGATTTTTTCACAAGAAATCCTGAGTTACGAATGCGTACATGGATTATGGTTACTCCCGATAGAGCGAGTACAGTTGTTTCAACATTAACTGGGCTAGAGGTTATACCAGGTGAGGCAATTGACAAGTTATTCAGATATACAGAGGTGTCCCGTGCTGCCCCACGCTCAGAGCTTTTAGATGTGCAATCTGCTTATTTAAGTAATACTAATCACCCTGTTATCGCACGTGTTAAACTAATAGGTCGTGGTGTCTCTAATAAAAAAGCGGGGCAAGCTGGAGCTTATGAACAAATAGAATTAGCTGGCGCAGGTGTGTTCAATGAGGATAAATTAGTAGGCACCTTAACACAGGAAGAAACTCGTGGGTTACTCCCTTTTATAGAAACCGTAAAGTCTGGTGTTATTGTCGTTCCTTGTCCTAAAGATTCTAATAAACAAATGTCTGCGGAGATAATTTCACAAAATTTTGCTGTTACACCAAAATATGAAAATGGCAAACCTAAGTATGATGTTAGGCTCCTAGTTAATGCAAACATCGTTGAAGCTGGCTGTCCTTTTTCAATTGAAAATAGGGAAGAGGTTAAACAACTTCAGAAGGAGATTAAAAAAGTGCTTTCTTCTGATATTCAAACAGTTTTAAATAAAGCTCAAAAGGAATTTAAACTTGATTTTCTTGAACTTGGACAAGTCTTTAACAATAGGTTTCCTAGTGAATGGAAGGGAATTCGTAATAATTGGGACAACCTCTTCACACAAGCGGTTGTTAACGTTGAGATAGAAACGGACATTACGAGCTCTGTACTGTTATACGACCCGACACGTTCTGGGAAGGATTGAAGTTAATTGAAAACACAAATTACAAACGGCATGTTTATGGCAATCATTATCAATATGGTGTATGCAAAGGGAATTGGCTTAACACAAGGAAGCATGGCTAGAGAGGTAGGCAGAGACATTTGGCTTTCCTCCATCATAGGTAATGTACTTGGTTTACTACTAATGCTCCTTGTTGTTGCTGCTATCAAACGGTTACCTAAAGGAGATTTGATTCATCAAGGTGAGTTCGTTCTTGGCACATTTTTCTCTAAACTACTAGGTGTTTTATTTTTTCTTTTTTTCCTAGGAAGCTTTGCTGTTGTCATGATGACTTTTGTCTATCATTTAAAAGACTATTTTTTACCGGAGGCTCCTACATGGATTTTCGTCACCTTAGGGTTAGCTGTTGGCGTATACGCGATACATTTTGGAATTGAAGTTGTATCAAGAATGGCCTTAATCGGTGTATTCTCCGTATTAAGTTTAAATATATTACTTTTGTTAGGATCGTTTGGCCGTTTTGATATACGCGAATTGTTACCTGTGCTTGAATCGGGTTTACTAAATACAATATGGGCAAGTCGGCATTATTTAGCAGATTGGGCCATTACAGCCATGATGGCTGGTCTTATACTACCGATAGTAAAAGATAGCAAGACATGGTACCGTTCTGCTACACTAGGCGTATTATTTGGTGGTGGGTTTATACTGATGTGGCCCATATTAGAAGTTGGTGTATTGTCAGCGAATGTAACAGGTCAATACATTGTGTCCTGCATGCAAATGGCTCGTAGTGCACAAATCGGATTGTATATTCATCGCTATGAAATGATAATGGTTGCATTTTTCGCACTATCGATCTTAACGCAAATAATGATTAGTTTATTTTGCGCTTCCGTTGCAGCACAAAAAGTATTTTCGGCAAAAGATTATCGCCCCTTTATTATCCCAGTTAGTCTTATTCTTGGCGGTTTTTCCTATTGGTATATTCTTGACCATTATCGAGCAATTAGCTTTTTAGAGAATGAATGGATTATTTTTGGTCTTGGGGTTGCTATCGCTGTACCATTATTTCTTTGGATGATCGGGTTTGTGTTTCGAAAAAAGTTGAAGGAACTCAGTCATAATGAAGACATTTAACAATGCACACTCAACAAGCGTGCCTAGGCACGCTTGTTATACCGCAAATTCTCATTCCTTTTAAGAAAACACCTCAGTCGGGATATACCAAAGAACATAATACTTTGAATACTGTCTAGTTGAAACAGTAATTTGAACATCCCCTTTTTTAAAAACAAAACCAGATCCGATTTGTTCTGCATACTCCCAACCTTGGTCCTTCATAAATTTCTTCAAATGCATATAAGTAAATGATACATATGAATGAGTAGAAGTAGTTTCTGCATATTGTACGTATTCCTCATTAGATGTCTCCAGTTCCCAAATAGCTACTAATACAGGAATTGGATTTCCTTCTTGATACAAAGCACTGCCAAATCTTAATATGAATGCTACAATTAAAACCGTCAAAACCATGACAAAAATACTAGCTATACGACGCATTATGAACAACCTTTCTGTAATATGTGGTAGAGGATGAGATGAACTTGGAAATTAAAGCAGCTACTGTAAAGAACTTATTAGAAGTGTATCAAATATTAAATGAAGCAGCGCATCACTTGCACAACAAAGGTGTTCAGCAATGGACAGAAGCGTTCGATAAAGATGTACTTGCTGAAAGTATAGAACAAAACTATATATACCTTTTAATAGACGAGACAACAAGCATCGGCACATTCTCTTTAACAATGATTAATCATTTAAATTCGATCGATATTCAGCCTAATAGTTATTATTTTTCTAAAATTGCCCTTTTACCAAAGTGGCAAGGTTATGGCCTTGGTTCTCTAATTATATCCTTTGCTATCTCTCAAGCTAACATGGAAAACAAAGCGCTATATTTAGATTGCTGGGCCGGGAATAAAAAATTAAAAGATTTTTATATTAATCAAGGCTTCACTTATTTAGGTGACTTCCGAGAAGACACATACTTTATTAGCATATTTTCAATAGGCCACCCATTGACGTGAACCGTTACCATCACTACAGTAATCCGAATCATGAGCACTTATCATCAATACATAAGAATGAACGAGTGTCCCCCGAGTTACATTTGTCAAACCTCTTAATGACTTAAAGTACCCGTCACCAAAATACTCACAAATAATCAAGCTGAGCACCAATTTTTTGAGATAAAGGTTTTTTGCGACCTCTCCATTTTTCAAACAGACTCTTTCTTCATATTATCATTTTTTATGTATCCTTCTTTCGATTGGGAATAATAAAACAAACTTTAAACAAAAAGAGGGATGTTCATGACTTGGAAAGAAGACTGGTTTGGAAATGTTAAAGGTGATATTTTATCTGGAATTGTTGTAGCTTTAGCCCTTATTCCTGAAGCAATTGCCTTTTCCTTAATCGCTGGTGTAGACCCTAAGGTTGGATTATATGCTTCTTTTACTATGGCAGTCGTTATAGCATTTGTTGGAGGTAGACCAGGTATGATTTCAGCTGCTACTGGTGCGATGGCACTGCTGATGATTGATTTAGTTAAAGATTATGGCCTTCAGTATTTATTTGCCGCTACCATTCTGACTGGGATTCTTCAAATCACATTTGGTGCTGCAAAACTTGCAAGATTTATGAAATTTATTCCACGCTCCGTGATGGTTGGCTTTGTTAACGCTCTAGCTATACTCATATTCACGTCACAATTAGAGCAGTTTGTAGGAGAAGGTTGGGATATGTATGCCCTGGTAGCCGGATCATTAGCCATCATTTACCTTTTCCCATTATTAACAAGAGTAGTACCTTCTCCGCTAGTTGCCATTATAATTATAACAATTTTTACTATTATAACAGGTAGTTCTACCAAAACAGTAGGTGATATGGGCGAGTTACCAACTGCCTTTCCGTTTTTCCTTATCCCAGACGTACCTTTTAACATAGCAACGCTACAAATTATTTTTCCATATGCCATTGCATTAGCCGTTGTAGGTTTAGTTGAAACCCTCCTAACTGCGACAATTGTTGACGACTTAACAGGTACGGACAGTAATAAAAATAAAGAATCACGTGGACAAGGTATTGCTAACATTGTTACTGGGTTTTTTGGTGGAATGGCAGGCTGTGCAATGATTGGGCAATCTATTATTAATGTTAAATCCGGAGGAAGAGGAGGGCTATCTGCTTTCATTGCAGGTGTTTTTCTCATACTACTAATTGTTCTGTTGGGAGACCTTGTGTCACGCATTCCAATGGCCGCCTTAGTAGGAGTCATGATTATGGTTTCCGTCGGTACGTTCGATTGGTATTCATTACGTACTCTACAAATCATGCCAGTCACCGATACAATCGTGATGTTAGTTATCGTGTTAACGGTTATCATGACACATAATTTAGCGATTGGCGTTTTTGTTGGTGTTATATTAAGCGCTGTATTTTTTGTTTCAAAAATTTCAAAAGTTGAGGTTAAAAAGTCATTTGAAGAAAACCGAGCTATTTATAAAATAAAAGGAGAGCTATTTTTCGCATCGGTCAGTGATCTGTTAGAGGCATTTGATTATGATGTTGAACAACAGCGTTATGTTATATTAGATTTAAATGAAGCACATTTATGGGATGATTCAGCGATTGCTACTATTGATAAAATAGTATACAAGTTTGAGGATAAAGGTGTAATCGTAAAGATAGCAGGCCTAAATGCCTCGAGCTCGGAGTTGGTCAAGAAGCTGAGTCGTAAGCTAAGTGCGCATTAAAACAACAAAAGGAGGTAGCACATACATGTACGAGAAAATATTATTAGCCTACGATGGATCTGAACATTCTTTGCGAGCATCTGAAAAAGCGATCGGGTTGGCTAAATTAAATGCAGATTCTAAGATTACACTTGTGTATGTTGTTGACATATCAAAAGCAAAATCTGATGTTTTACATAATTGGAATTCGTTACATCTATCAGACTCTCGTGAGGAAAAGATTCGCAAGGCAGAGTCGATTATAAAAAAGGAAAATATACAATATGAGGTAAAGCTGCTTAAAGGAGAACCTGGTCCTGCTATTGTCGAATTTGCAAATAGCGAACGCTTCGACGTAGTGGTCGTGGGGAGCAGAGGTTTGAATTCGTTACAAGAGATGGTATTAGGTAGCGTGAGTCATAAAATTGCTAAGCGCGTGAGTTGTCCTGTGTTAATTGTTAAATAAGCATTCTTGTAGAAATCGTGACCCAACAGAAGGTTGTCAACCAAAAAATCGACAACCTTCTTTTTCAAAGCTAGAACTCTCTTCTTTTGTAAAAATACAAAGATAGCGCAAAGGAACTAGATAACAAGATAATTATTACAGCTATCATGCCAGCCATAATTTGAATTTCTGATAAACTAGTGAAAAAATAAACAAAGCCTTCTTGAGCCGTACTATCTAACTTTTTAGCTAAAGAAGGTATAACAGATCCTAGTCCAAGAAACACACCAAAAAACAACACGAAATTTACAATTTTCGACTTAATATAACCCAGTCTAAAGAATATCGGAAAATATACACTGTTAATAAAGGCAAGGCCCACTAAACCTCCTATAATCGCTTCTAAAGTGGGAACCGCTGCTTCAAATGGGAATTGAATCAATTTTAAAACAAATGCTATAGCTACATAATATACAACAGCAATAGCGGCAAACATAAAAACTGATACATATCTTGATAGCACAACTACTAATTTATTAATAGGTAAGCTATTTAAGAGGACATCCGTTTTATTTTTATCATCATATGCGCAGCACGTCAAAGTCATCATATACGTTAATGCAACAATACTCCCGATAAACATAGCTTCTGCCGCTTGGTTAAATGCCACAATCATAATCATGATATATACAACACCAAACACAAGTAGTTTTTTCTGTAACAAAATATCTTTATACAGTAAACTAAACATGATGAACCCTCCTTACAGAGTAAAGCATAATATCTTCAAGCGTAGGTTTATCGATAATAACGGAATCCTTAATAGCCTTATTTATCAATGCTCTGTCCTGCACAAGACCTTCAAAACCAAATTGATTCTCCTTAATGCCAACAAAGTAATCTTTTACTTCTTCTGTTAGTAGTTGCTTTGCCCCTTTCACCAGTGCATAGTTTTCTAATAGTTCATCTTTTGGAGCAGATAAAATAATGCGCCCTTCATGAATAAACGTTATATAATCAGCTATTTTATCTAAATCTGATGTTATATGCGTAGAAAAAAAGACTGATTTATTCTCATCTTGGATAATGGTTGTTAAAATCTCTAATAGCTCGCTTCGAACAATCGGATCAAGCCCCGATGTTGGCTCATCCATTATTAACAACTCAGCATGATGTGATAATGCAATAGCCAATGAGAACTTCATTTTCATTCCTTTTGATAAATCTTTAATTTTCTTCTTGGAAGGTAAGTTAAACTCCCGTAAATATCTTTGGAATATTACCTCATCCCATGTTTTATAAAAGGAACATACAACCTTTTTCATTTCATTGATTGTTAACTCTTCATAGTAGTAATTTTCGTCATACACAAAGCCTATTTTATTTTTTATATCTCTTTCTCGATGTAGAGGATCCTTTCCAAATATCTTTATCTCTCCACTATCTTTTCTTAACAGATTCATAATCAGTTTAATAGTGGTACTCTTCCCCGCTCCATTCGGTCCGATGAAGCCCATGATATATCCACGATTTAATGAAAAACTAACATCCTGTAAAGCAAAACCATCAAACTTTTTAGATAGTTGTTTTACTTCTAAGATAGGTGAACTCATAATGAACCCTCCTCATAAAATATCATTAACATTTGTTGAAGCTCCTCGATTGATAACCCAATGGATTTCCCTGCATCTACTGCTTCTGCCAGCTTTTCTTCAATAACCTTTAAACGAATCTCGCGAAGGAGTTCCTTGTTTTGTGCAGCCACAAACGAGCCTTTTCCATGGACTGTAACGATATAACCATCCGTTTCTAGTTCTTGGTACGCCCTCTTTGTTGTGATGACACTAATTTGCAATTCTTTTGCTAAGCTTCGAATCGAAGGAAGGGCATCATCTTCCTTTAATTCTCCTTGCATGATTAAGTTTTTAATTTGGCGAACAATCTGCTCGTAAATCGGCTCCTGTGAAGAGTTAGAAATAAAAATATTCATTATAAGACACGCAACCTTTCGCCTTCCCTCTTGTGTATATATGCTGTATATATACACTATAAACAGTATGCACATTTCACGCAATATGTAACTACATATATTCATATATTTGTAACAATTTGGATGTTTTGAAACCCTACATTTCAATGAACGCTCCAACACTTATGTCTAATAGCAAAAAAAACAACCGCCTATGAGGTAGTTGTTTATTATGTATTATTATTTAATTTCCATAGTGTATTTATTAAGTACTATATCTAACTTTTGACTTACTCGGATTGTATCCGGGTGTACAAAGCCTTTTTCAAATGCTGTTCGTATCAATTCATGTCGTAAAGCCTCTATAATTTTACTCATTGTAGTACAGCCTGACATAGTATCACCAACCTAGTAAATGTAAGTACCATAGGTATAGTGTAATGGAAAATCAAAATCCAGCATGTGAAAATCGTCACACATACTGGACTTTTGTAGTAGATCATTGCCAAATTTCTTTATAATCTTCAACATACTTCCTTAGCTTTGTTGGTTTCTTACCGGTAACCTTCTCATAATCATACTTAATTCCCCCCGCTAACCCAATTTTGGTAGGGAAATGCACGCCGACAACAACATTTGTCATTTTCTCATCTTCACCTTGCGCGTTCATAAATTCTTTAAACTCTTTAGCAGATGGATTTGTGTACGTAATTTTCGTTTGCAACACACCTGACATAATGTCTGCAACCTCATAAAAGTCTAATGCCTCATCACCTGTAATAACGTACGCCTTATTTTTATATAAATCAGTCTTTGCAAGAGAGATTGCAGCTATCTCAGCTATATCCCGAGTATCTACAAAGCTTGTTTTACCTTTCCCAGCAGGTACAAAGATTCGCTTTCGTTCTTGTATTTCTTTAAGCAAAAAGTCGGTTAGATTTTGCATAAAGTAACCGGCTCGTAAAAACGTATATACCACGCCTGATTTTTTTATTAGTTTTTCATTTTTGTTGTGATGAACAAACGGCATATATTGAACATCTTTCAATGATAAATAGGTAATATGCTTTACAGATTTTTCTTTTGCTAGATTAATAAACGCTTCAAATTGAATGTTATCTCCTGGTGGATACATTAGAAATATTTTATCAATGCCTTCTAAAGCATCCGAAAAAGTGTCAGTATTAGAAAAATCAAGTTTTACAAACTGATAGTCATTGCCGTATTGCAGTCTAGCCTTTTCTACATTCCTTACCGCACACTTGAAAGATTCCTTTCGATTCTTTAATTTGTTTGCTACCTCGAATCCTACTTTTCCATTAAATCCGGTTACTAATATACTCATAAAAACCAACCTTTACTATTAATTTTGCTTCGTTTTGCTCAAAAACCAGATAGACACTACAGGTACAATTACATGTAAAATATGAGCCATTCCTCTATATTCTTCTATCAGTAATAGTTGTGAAGCAACTGAACTCAATATCGCTAATACAATGGCAATTGTTACATAAATAATGGTAACCTTGTTAGTTTGTTTCGCTATAAATCCATACAGCACAGCCCCTAATATGGATGCTAAAAAAGTTATAAAGGTAATAGTTAAAATATACAAGGCCCCTCTATTGTCACCAATTAGCTCAATTGTATTACCTTGTGCTACCCGAAACAGAACATACACAATTAAATTTATGATGGTGGCCACAAGCGCCGATACCAATCCCACTTTTAAAAAATTTCCCATTCTCATCTCTCCCCTTGCATCTTTATTAGACCAGTCTACATAATTCATTTTAAAAAAATTAGTCTTTTTGATTTAGTAGTACTGGTATGCTTTCAGCAACTAACAGTAATGACGCATTATTTCCCGTTGTAAATGAAGTAAGAAATGCGCCCTCAATCATCGAGTGAATCACAATTCCCAACTGTTTAGCTCTTTCTTCACTGTAACCTGCCTGCTGTAGCTTATCTGTAAATAAACCTTGAAATGTTTCGTATGCTGATTGACATGCTTTTTGCAAAGTCTCACTAATGAGAGAAGTTTCAAGAGCAACAGCTGCAATTGGAACCCCTTCTGTGCAGCTTCGGTTTTGAAATTCAGTAGCCATATCAGTTATTAATTCTTGAATGGCCATAACAGGATCTTCTTTCTTTTTTAACCCCTCTGCAATCTGCTTAGCTATAAAAGATGATGTCAATGCAATAGACTCCATAGCTAGCTGTTCTTTACCCTCTGGAAAATGATAATACAGTGATCCTTTCGGGGCACCACTCTCCTTTGTTATTTGGTTTAAACCTGTACCATGATATCCTTGTAATTGAAAAAGTCTTGAAGCTGTTTGTATTAACTTTGTCTTTGAATTTTCCTTTTCACTCATCTTATTATTTCACCTCGAAATTTATACCAATCGGTCTATATATAAACTTTATAACTATCCTAGTCTTATGTCAACGACAAAAAAACAGACACCTGGTAGTCCAAAAATTCGGCATACCAGACGTCTATTTATAATAACATCATGTTAAATCCTTTGGCGAAAATGCACCTGGAAGCAATTCAAATACCTTCACTTTTTGGATATCTCCCTTTAAGTTAGTTAAAATGACATCCATATCAGCATCACACAACTCTGAAATTACTTGTCGACATGCCCCACAAGGAGGTACTGGTCTATTTGTGTCAGCAACAACTACTAGTAAATCAAACTCTGTTATCCCATCTGCATATGCTGTAAATAGGGCTGTCCGCTCTGCACAATTGCAAAGTCCATAAGCTGCATTCTCAATATTAGCACCTTTAATAATGCGGCCGTCTTTCGTGCGTAAAGCTGCACCTACTTTGAATTTAGAGTAAGGAGTATACGCATTTTCCCGTGCCTTTTTTGCTTCTTCAATAACTACTGCCTCGTTCATCGTCTTCACTCCTACTAGCTAATTTGTCGTACTATGAAAACAGCTTAGCCAAATGTGAAAATACTAAACCACCAAGATACACACCCATTATACCAACAATACCTGCAAATACAGGTGGTGCAGGAAGTGGTAATTTTAATCCTTTAAATATGATACCGATTATCATACCCGCGAATAAACTTAATATTATTTCTTTCATATTTATATCCTCTTTATCTTAATAATTTGACGTGGAAATTTGCCCTTGTAATATCGCAACACCAGAGCTTGCACCAATTCTAGTAGCACCAGCTTCAATCACAGCCTCTGCATCCTCTAAACTTCTAACGCCTCCAGAAGCCTTGACACCAATATCAGGTCCAACCGTCTTTCTCATAAGTGCGATATCTTCCACTGTTGCACCACCTGTTGAAAACCCAGTAGATGTTTTCACGAAATGAGCTCCAGCTTTAACTGCTAACTGACACACTTTTACTTTTTCTTCTTCAGTTAGTAAGCACGTTTCAATAATAACCTTTACAAGTGTGCCATTTGCAGCTTCTACAACAGCACGTATATCTTGTTCAACTAACGTTTCATTTCCATCCTTCAGTGCTCCAATGTTAATAACCATATCTATTTCAGTGGCGCCTTTTTCTATAGCATCCTTTGTTTCAAATGCTTTTGTTTCAGGTGTATTCGCCCCTAATGGAAATCCGATAACCGTACACACGTCCACGTCTGTTCCTTTTAGAGCGGCTGCTGCTGTTACAATCCAAGTTGGATTTACACAAACTGAAGCAAAATTATACTGTTTTGCTTCTTCACACAATCTTACAATTTCTTCTTTCGTTGTTTGTGGCTTTAATGCTGTATGATCGATCATCTTGGCTAATGTCATAATTTCGTACGTCCCTTCACAGAAATTTTATTAAACTACTTATCCTTTAATTGGTTTATCCGGCACTGTTTTATTTTACTTCTCCATACACTAAATCGGGATTTTCTACCGAATTACTCACAATTGTATAAGCGTTGTAAATCTTTGCAACCACTTCATCAACAGACTCCTGATTACTATGAACTGTTACAAGTGACTCTCCTGCTTCTACATAGTCGCCTACTTTTTTGTTCAATACAAGGCCAACGGCTAAATCAATAACAGACTCCTTTGTCACTCGGCCAGCTCCTAGCATCATCGCTGCTGTTCCAATTTGATCAGCAATAATTTCTGCTACATACCCAGATTTCTTCGCCTTCAACTCGAAAATATTTGCTGCTTTTGGTAATCTTTCCGGTTCATCAACAACCGTTTCATCTCCACCTTGAGAAGCTAAAAAAGTTTTAAATACTTCTAATGCTTTTCCATTCTCCATAACTTCCAATAGCATATGGCGAGCTTGTTCAGCGTCATTCGCTTTTCCTGCTAACGTTACCATATGACTACCAAGTACTAAGCAAAGTTCCTGTAAATCATCTGGTCCTTTACCTTGAAGTGTATCAATCGCCTCTTTCACTTCAAGGGCATTCCCAACAGCACGACCTAACGGTTGACTCATATCTGAAATGACAGCCATCGTTTGACGACCTACACCGTTTCCAATATCGACCATTGCTTTTGCTAATTCTTTCGCATCATCAAGATCCTTCATGAAAGCACCGTTCCCAGTTTTCACATCGAGTACAATGGCATCAGCACCAGCCGCTATTTTTTTACTCATAATAGAGCTTGCAATTAATGGAATAGAGTTTACTGTTGCTGTTACATCACGTAATCCATATAGCTTTTTATCAGCAGGTGTTAAATTTCCTGTTTGGCCGATTACAGACACTTTATTCTCATTTACATTGCGAATAAAGTCTTCATTTGTAATTTCAACATGAAATCCAGGAACTGCCTCAAGTTTGTCTATAGTACCACCCGTGTGCCCAAGACCACGACCTGACATTTTCGCAACTGGTACACCAACGGCTGCTACTAAAGGAGCAAGTACGAGTGTAGTTGTATCGCCTACTCCCCCTGTACTATGCTTATCTACCTTAATACCTTCTATTGCTGACAAATCGATAGTGTCTCCTGAATTCACCATCGCTTCTGTTAAATACACACGCTCTTCTTGTGTCATATCTCGGAAAAATACCGCCATAGCAAAGGCAGACATTTGATAGTCAGGTATCGTACCTTTTGTGTAGCCTTCTATCATAAAGTCAATCTCAGCCTTTGTTAAACTGTGCCCGTCTCGTTTTTTCTCGATAATATCGACCATTCGCATATGTCATTGCTCCCTACTTTTTATAGATTGAGGTAATTTTTTTTGCTGCTTTCATACAAAAAGATTAGTGCCAACGAGAGCGAAAGTCCGGTTCACTGTCGTCGACACACATCTATAATTCATTAAAATAACATGCCGGCAATTGCCGCACTTAACAATGATGCTAGCATCCCTGCGATAACGGCTCTTACACCTAATCTTGCGATGTCAGAACGACGATTTGGTGCAAGGTTGCCAAGACCACCTAGTAAAATACCCATAGACGACACGTTAGCAAACCCACAAAGAGCAAAGCTAATTACAGCTACTGTCTTAGGTGATAATGCTTCAATTTGGGGCGCGAAAGAGCTATACGCTACAAACTCGTTAAGAATTAACTTTTGTCCAATAAAGCCACCAGCTTGTACAGCTTCTGCCCATGGTACTCCAATTGCAAATGCTAATGGCGCAAATAAAACTCCTAAAATACTTTCTAATGTTAGACCATCAAAATTGAACACGCCGCCAATAGCACCTAAAATACCATTAACTAGAGCAATTAATGCGATAAATGCTAATAGCATCGCACCAATGTTCAATGCAAGTGATAATCCTGTACTCGCACCACGTGCTGCTGCATCAATCACATTGACCGATTCAGTGTCTTTTTCCATTTTCAAGTCATCAGATGTCTCTGATTTTTCTGTTTCAGGTACCATGATTTTTGCGATAATAAGACCAGCCGGTGCTGCCATAAAGCTTGCTGCTAGTAAATACTCAAGCGGTACACCTAACAATGAGTAACCAATAAGAACAGAACCAGCAACAGATGCAAGTCCACCTGTCATAACAGCGAAAAGCTCTGATTTAGTCATTTTTGCTAAATAAGGGCGAACAACTAAAGGCGCTTCCGTTTGACCAACGAAAATATTTGCTGCTGCTGATAATGATTCAGCTTTACTTGTACCAAGAAGCTTTGATAAAGCTCCCCCTAAGAACTTAATAACGATTTGCATAATACCTAAATAATATAAAACTGATATTAATGATGAGAAGAAAATTACAACCGTTAGAACTTGAAACGCAAATACAAACCCAATATTCTCTGCTTGGAATATTCCACCAAACAAGAAGTTGATTCCCTCGTTTGCGTAATTTACAATTTCGTTTACTCCTAATGATAATCTTTCTAACGCAATTTTACCTGCATTCCATTTCAATACAATGAAAGCGAATGTAAGCTGAATCGCTAACCCCCCGAGAATTGTTCGAGGATTAATAGCTTTTCTATTATTTGAAAACACAAAAGCAATACCTAACACAATAAATATACCAGCGATACCCCATAAAATGTTCATTGCGCTCACTCCTGTTTGTTAGACTTAGTAAATTTAAATAAATATTAATCATGATTATTACAGTACTTAATATACCAGCCTAAATGAACTTTTGTAAACCCTTTCAAGAACAAATGTAAAAAATATATTTTCCATCCGTTCACAAAAGTCACAAACCAGGAGAATTCATCCATATTTGATATATATTTCTGTAATGCTTGAACATTATTTCAAAGGGTCGCACTACTGATTATCTATTCACAGGAGCTCGACAATACCTTTTATTTTTGTACTACAACAAAAAGGATGATTCCCAAAAAATTGAGTATCACCCTTGCTTATATTTAATTATTTATCTAATAAAAACTTCGCGGTATATTGATCTGTTACTAAAACATTGGCATATTGACCTTGAAGCGCTCCATAAATACCTTCGAGTTTATGGGCTCCTCCAGCCACAAGTATAGAATAGTCTTTACTTTTTAAATCGTCTAACTCGATTCCTAGTGTTCGTGCATTTAGATTTGCGTTACATATATGGCCTTTCTCATCAAAGAAACGTGAACAAATATCCCCTACAGCCTTAGAGTGAATTACTTTCAAGTCCTCTTCCGTAAAATATCCTAATCTAAATAAAAGAGATTCCGATTTAATGGGGCCAATCGTGTATACAGCAATATTTGCTTGTTTTCCCATTTCCAATATTTTATGGATATGTCTATCTGCTTGCATTGCCTGCTTTACAACGACATGATCTACTATAGCTGGCAGTGGCAAGTGATGAGGGGCTGTATTAAATGCTTTTCCGAATAAATATAGATTTTCATTTGCGTACGTGTTCGTTTCTGAGTGACTCACACCACCCTTAAGCTGAACAACTTTTACATCTTTAACCGCCTTATTTGGCAACTCAACCGCTGTATGATAAATTGTGGTTCCCCAAGTTACACCGATAATATCGCCATCTTGCACGATTTCATGAATATAGCCTGCCGCTTTTTCCCCTAGAAACGTTTTAATAACATGATCATCGTACTGAGGAACCTGTGTTACTATTGCCTTTTTTAAATTGAACTTTTGTTCAAGTCGCTGCGCTAAACTATTCGCATCTTCGGTTGGATCGTGAATTTGAATTTGCACGATGCCTTGTTCTTTTGCTAACTGAAGAAGCCGCGAAACAGTTGGCCGCGAAACACCTAACTGCTTTGCAATATCCGTTTGGTTATAATCTAATAAATAATATAGCTTCGCAGCCTCGATTATTTTAGATTGTCGTTCATCTGCCATAGTTACCCTCACCTAATTTCTTGTATGATACCGTTTTCTCATATAATCTATAGTACGGGTAAATTTGTTAAACATCAACTGAAAAAAAGTCCAATATCTACAAAAAGGTACCTGTCACTCCCCGTTAAATATTGTCGAATTTGTTTCGACAAATCGGGGGAAGCGACAGGCACCTCCAATTTCATTCGTATACGCGGACGTAATCTACCTCAAATTGTTGGGGAAATGCTGTCGTTTCGTCTGGGTCCCCATCAAAATGACCTCCTACCGCAAGATTTAAAATGATATGGAATTCTTGGTCGAATGGTGCAGGATAAGGAACATTCTCCACACTTTCGCTCTGTTTTGAATACCATTCCGTTTGCGTCTGGTACAATTCCCCATCAACGTACCACCGCAATTCACCTTGTTCCCACTCAAGAGCATACACATGCCATGCGTTTATCCCGTTTCCTTCTGGCAAAGTCAGTTCCTTCCCTGTGTGTGTATTATTCGGTGGTCTTTCACCGTAATGTATGGTACCTACTACCGTTAACGGTCGACTACCCCAACTTTCCACAATATCTATTTCTCCAGATAGCGGCCATTTCCCATAAACATTATCTTCTGGCATCATCCAAATAGCAGGCCATATACCTTTTCCCACAGGCAAACGCGCTTTAATCTCAAATCGTCCATACTTTTTACTAAATAGACCCTGTGTCTTGAGCTTTGCTGATGTATACTCATAGGAACCAAACCTATCTTCTGCCTGCTCCTTTTTTGCCTGTATAATTAATTTACTATCTTTAATATAAGCATTATCAGGAGAGTTCGTATAGCACTGTTTTTCACTATTCCCCCATCCTGCTTTTACTCCATTCCCATCTTGATCTACAAGCCAGTTTCCTATATCGTACTTCCATTTACTAAGATCGATTGTATTTCCCTCGAATTCATCTGACCATACAAGTGTCCATTTCTTCATGTCGGATTCTCCCGTGTTATCTTCGTTTTTGTTATGTTCATTTTCAAGTCGCATATAAATATCTGTTTAAGAGTTGAGCTGAAACTAACTGAATAACAGCTTTTATACTACCATTTCCTCCATTTTTATAGAAAGTGCCTGTCCTCCTCTGTCATAGTACTTATGACTTCATGGAGAGACAGGCACTCATTTACTATATTACAATTGTTGTGATAGAGTGTGCTGGCAACTCTACTTCACTCACCGTACCATTATTTGTTACAGATATTTTTTGTAAATCATCTTGCTCATTGAGCAGTACAACTACGATTGATTGATCAGCGTTACGGAACGCTACCGATTGTATATTTTCATTATTCAATTCGTGCTTAACACGAACCGCGCCTGGCTTAATAAACTTACTAAAGTGACCAATGTAATAGTACGAGCTATTATAGTGCACCTCTCCAGTTTGTGTATCAACAATAACAGGTGCATCACAGTAGTTTCCTACATGATTTGGTCCACCTTGCTCATTTAGTACCATGTTCCAATCAATCCAGCCCTCAAGCCAGTTATTCAAATCACCCATTATATTACGAGCGTAGCGTTCACCAGTATGCCAAGCACCTAACTTTACACCGCCCTCGATACAACCCTCAGTAAAAATAAGGTGTTTATCAGGGAATTCATTATGAATTTTTGATAGATTTGCAAAGTCTTCGGACATATACCAGTGAAGACCTGTACCCCAAACATACTTTGCTGCTTCAGGATCTGATAAAACAACCTTCGCACGGTCATAGGCAATATCACGGTTGTGGTCCCAGATAATAATTTTTATATCACCAAGACCTTCCTTCTCTAGTGTAGGTCCTAAATGATTTTTTACGAAATCACGCTCTTGTTCAGCTGTATATCGACATGAATCCCAAACTTGTGTAGCTGCTGGCTCATTTTGAACTGTGATGCCCCAAATATCGATACCTTCAGCTTGCATCGCTTTGATATATTTTGCGTAGTATAACGCCCACACATCGCGGTACTCTTTCTTTAACTCGCCGCCATTATTCATTTCATTGTTTGTTTTCATCCATGCAGGAGGGCTCCAAGGAGAGGATAGTATAGTAATGTCTTCTCCTCGTATACTCATTGCATCCTTTATAAAAGGAAGAACCCATTTATGCTCACGGTCGATAGAAAATGTGTTGAGTTCTGCATCATGATCTTCCACATACGTATAATTTTCTAATGCAAAATCACAGCTATGGATATGTGTTCTACCTAATGAATATCCTAATCCTGTTTCCTTATTAAAATAGCTATCTATCACTTTCAAACGTTCATCGGCCGGTAGATGAGATAAAGTATAAGCTGCCGCTTCGGTAAAAGCTCCACCGAATCCCATAATAGTTTGATATGTCGTGTTTGTGTCAACAGATAGATGATTCTCTGTAGCTTGCTCTTTTTTCGATGCTATAATTTCTCCAAAATATTCTTTACTATGTTGAGCTGTTTGAAAGATCTTCATAAAGGCACCCCGTTAGTTTAAAATAACATCAATTTTCTTAATTTCACGATCACGAATGAGACGTGCATACTGTTCATCAATTACTTCGTCATGAATGTCTATTTGTTCTCCGTTATGATATAGAACATAGCCTGTAACCTTTGCTGCATCGTCGCCAAATGTGTTCTTACCCGATTGGTTTTGATACGTTACAGTAATATCACCTAAGAAAGTAAACTGCACTTGATTATTATCGTCAAACAACCAAGCCGGTATAATTGGTTGTAGAGCAAGTTGTAATTGACCATTTTGTACAGTAAATACGTCTTTACCCATCATCATGATTTGCCAAATATTTAAAAACTCCGCAGTTGTTCCACTTAATCTCGCAACAAAGCCTTGTCCATGAAGAGAAGCGTCTGGGTTTGCACTACTTGCAATAAACGAAGAATTCTCAAGTACACTTCTGCCATATACATTTGGATCCATAAATGGTGGTAACGCATGCTTTAAGTCCTCGAAGAACTCATTATACAAGCCTGCTTTTAACACACTCAATAAATACTTAAATTCCATATGCATAAATATTGATTCACGCTCTAACCAGCCTGGCGTAAATGCTCGTGCACGCCCTATTTCATACGTCATATCCTCTAGTGAACTAGATGTTTTGTACATGTGTAGTTTCTCGTCGTAAATGCCTGTTTGTCGCACGGCATTATACATATTCTCACGTTGAGACTTATCCGAAAGTGTCTTCAACGCTCGTGCTGGACCTTCCAAAAAGTGTGGTAAAGGCTGCACTTCAAATGATTTTACTTGAACAAGTGGCAAGCCTTTTTCATTCACGTTCTCCGTTATTTCATATTCTTTTGCATCAAAATAAAAATATGTCGGTGTTAGGCCGTCACCAAGCAATGTAGCCTTCTGAATACCATCCTCTAGCTTCTCAAGAAAAGCTTCTATAACAGTTACTAAAAATTTATTAGATAACTCGAGTTCTTTACCAACAAATCCATAACGCACCTTTGCACGGTAATCTTCACGAGCTGCTGCAACAGTATCCCAATACTGTAAGTCATCTAGCTGATTGTCACGATATAGTGTTAGTGCTTTCCAAACCTGTGTGAATAAATCGTGAATTTCCACAGGCAATACAATTGCGCTGTTATATTCTTTGCTACTTTGTAGAATAAAGGCTAATACTCTCTTAAGCTCAAATGTTTCTCCCATTGCCGATCCAAATAGTCCTGGCAATCCATTCATAGAGTCATTCCAACCAGGTTTATTCGCTTCCATTTCTACTCCCATACCAAATGGATCTAACGTAGCGTATTTCATCAATGCTAAGCTAACGAGCTTACTCATTAAGTTTGCTTGATAAGGTTGGCCATTCTTAGTCGTTAACCAACTACCTTTTCCATCATGGTCTTCGACAATAGCACCGTATTGACGAACCTTACCATCAGCTAACACGTACTTCTGTGAACGAGGTTTAACATATACATGACTATTGAAAAATCTGTACTCGCTATCGGCAAAGAGGAGCTGTTCCTTGTTATCTGGATATATCTTTAAATAGTTTTCTATTAAATCTAAGTTATATGTCCAATGGTCCATCCAGAAACCTTCGCCAAATTCCGCTTCGATGTTTTGTTCACTTCTTGATAATACAGCTTTTAAGAATTCAGGCATTGTCGCCTTCAATTCCATATTTCGGTCTACAATATCTTGTAATAGTGCACCTGGTGTATACTTACGACTAAGTTTGCGCTTCATAAACGCAATATCATCCTCGACAATAAAGAATTGCCCTAGCCACTCCCAATCTGTCTGGTCTACCAACTCAAAGCTTGCACCTTTAACCACTAATGGATTGTAACCATCTGCTTGAATCAGACTCATAAACAATTTAATGTTATAATCTCCAACCTCAGGATTGAAGAATACATCGTTTCTTCTATTTTGATTCACATCACGGAAGTTTCCGTTACCTTGTGAATAAAACTCTGGTGCAAGTGAGAAAAAGTTATAGTCTCGTTCTAAATCCCCATGCTTACGAGAATACACATAATATACAAACGGATCATTATCCGTTTCTAACATAACAGGATAGCCACCGCGTAACACGTTGTCTAAATAGTTTTGCTTACTATAAGCGTCAAAAAGTGAGCTGCTTGTTTTTGTCCATACATCCTTTGTAACAGTATCTACAAGGGATTGAGCTTCTTCATACTTTCTTTCCATATAGTTTTTCGTAGCTAAGTCTCCAGCTTTTTTGTTAACAATCTCGATGTCATTAACATGACCAATCATTGTATAAAGATTTACTTGCTCGTCTGCTTGCAACGTTTGAGCAAAACCAGAAAAACCACTTGGCACTTTATTTGCTGTAATTGGCTGTTCAGCTACTAGTTGCTCAACTGTTGTTTGCATAAAGTTACTAGGGTGAGACCATGCTGTGTTTGTACCAAACACAAGTGTATTATCAACTATCGGAGACAAAAGTTCCCCGTCATTTACAAAGCTCAGATAAAAATGACCCTTCGTAACATCCTCTACTTCAGCTGTGTCATTTGTTGATGAACGCACTCGATAATATGGAATGTTATGTTCAAGGTTGAACACATCCATCCAGCTTTTTAACGTATTCCCAACAGCCTTGTACGCAGCATCATCTACACCAAATGGAATGATAGCCGGTAAACCATCTACAACTTCTATTTGCATTGGCTCATTAGTTAAATTCTCAACCTTTACCTTTCGCACAAGTGCCGCGAAATTTTCATTCGGTAAAGTAAAGTATGTTACCGTTGTTTTAATACCAATTTGATTGTTCGTATCTTCAATAATTAGCTCGTTCTCTTTAATAAACATGTTTCGATTAGCATCAGGCAATCCTGGTGCAAACGGTTCATACATAGTAGTTCCGTTGATTTTAATAAACGTACGGAATCCATTTGTAGCAACCCGTTGGTATGCTTGATTTGCTGGGAAAAACTCTGTTATGGCATGATTTTTATCCTGCACACCAAAACTAACCATAGCTTGACCACGATTTACATAGAAGGACCACATCGGAATCCCATATAATCCTGCAATACCTGGTAAAAAGCTCGAAAACGTTTTAGCTTGATCAAACTCGTTTATAACAAAATATTGTTCATCATTAAACATGTAATTTGACATCTTAACACCTCATTAAATATTTATAATAGATTAAAGCACCAGTTTTTGTAAGCGCTATTAAAGCAAACACTAAATCTCCACATTGATGCTGAATAATACGGTCTCCTGTTCACTCTATGAAGCTCGTTTTATTCTAACTAAACGACAGATTATTACAACATTTCTTCCGTATAAAAAGGAAATGCGAAACGCAGCAGCGTTCCGCTATTTACTTAACATTAGGAAAAGTGAATCTGTTCTATTTGCACTAATGCTAGACTGACACACCTAGCATAGGTGTTTACGCATTTCTGTATAAATTACCTGTCTTTATTGTACCTTCTTTGCACGCACTTCTTTAGACCATGAATTTTGTATTCGGTTTCAAAATTTTAGATGCATGTAAAGCGTATCGCATCGTCTTATTTCCACAAATGCTGAAGTACTAGAAGATGCAGATGCGCTCTAACGTCATCGACTTTCCTCTGTGCGAACGAGACAAAGAAATTAACTTTTTCAGCCGTAACATTACATCTAAAACTGAACATGAAAGTCGAAGTTCAGATTTGCTTACCAAAAAAGAGGCTGTCCTAAAAGGTCATGAATAATAGACCTAATTGGGACAGTTTTATTTTTCGTGGGGGAAAATGGGTGTTTTTTTAAAGTGATTCCCTTCCAGAGTACCTATCGGTACTCCTAGATTGAATATTATGTACCACTTTCTCAAATTATGGGCAGCACAAAGCAGGCCAAAGTCTATGGTGTTTTTTGACAGGCCCTTCATTCGAAAGCGCGAGTATTCATTGTTGTATTTCAGTTGACCAAAGACAGGCTCGACATCTATCTTTCTCTACGGTATTTTACTTGACCTACTTTTGTCATCAAACGTTTTCTTACTTCTTTGCGTTTCATTTGGTTCTCCAACGAGACAAAAATACTCTTCGTATCTTTTCCTTTCGCAGGGCTTTGAATATATAATCGTACATTGTTGATTGTAGCGGAATGCGCTCGACTCCTGCGGGACATAGTGGCAGGCGTGAGACCCCGAAGGCGAGGAGGCTCACGGCCACCCCTCGGAAAGCGAGCGCAATGGAGCGAAAATCAACGCCACTGTTTTTTTAAAAATAAAAAATGCCCCAAAAACGTAAGTTTTGGGACACCCTCTTTTTACACTTATGGTGCTCTATATTCTTTTGCTGACACACCTACTAATTCTTTAAACACTCTTGCAAATTGCTTCGGGTTTTTGTATCCAACTAGTTCACTAATTTCCGATATTTTATAATCTGTTTCTTTCAAAAGCTTTTTAGCAGCATTAATTCTAATATGCTTTAAATAGTCGACAAAGTTTTGGCCTGTAAATTCTTTAAAGGCATGGCTAAAGTATGAATAGTTTAGTGAGATATGATTTGAAACCACCGCTAAATTTAGGTCCTTATGAAAGTTCTCTTTCATATAGTCAATGGCTTGTTCCATGTAGTTTTGTGCGGAATAAACGGACCGCAGCTGCTTCGTGTATTCATGCAGCCTCATAATCGATTCCTCGACGGCATAATAATACTCATGGAAATCCTTATATTGATACATATCACTGACCTTATTATATTGCTTAAATAAATCAATGGCTTCTTGACCAAATTTTTTAAAGAACACATCAAATATCTTTGCATTGAGGCCTTTATTGATCGATTCCATATACGATATATTCAACTTAGTAATTTTATCATAATCGAAAATTTCAAGTAACTTTGCCTTTAGTTCTTTATCTCTGTCCGTTCCTAACATATTTGAAAGTTTGTTAATATTATCAGTAGGTTGTTCTTCTGGTATTTGCTTCTCCTTCACATCTTCGAAAAATAACAAGGAACTTCTCGGAAATAGAAACTGATATTTCTTCGTAATCATCGCTTGCTCGTAAGCTTCTTTAAAATTTTGATAAGTACTTTGGGGGGCGCTTGCGGCAATTGAGCAGTTTATTGAATTACTCTCTGCTAATACGTTTTTCAAATGATAAAACACATCTAGTGTCGACGCTACCAATACAACATGTCCATCTTTATTACAAAAGCTAACTGTATGATTAGACTGTTTTTCCATTATGTGTTGTATTTGCAGAAGAAATTCATGACCATTCAAGCCATCTACGTTATCAATAACAGCGATATAGTAATGCGGTCCCACGATATCTGCTACTAGAAGCTCTTCACATTGTTGAGCGACTTTTTCCTTTGTTACATTAGGATTTAATAACATGTAATTTAACTGACTAGACCGATATTCACTTGCCTTATCATTTGCCGATTCACTAAGAGAATCTAGCTCATCAGCTACCCTTCTCAATGTTTGAAAGAGCTCTTTGCGATTAACCGGTTTTAATAAATAGTCTTTCACCCTGTTTTTAATGGCTGCTTTCGCATAAGAAAAGTCATCATGACCACTCAGTATTATTAATGCCGGTAGCTGTTCCATGTCCTGCAAGTTTTCGATAAGAGAAATACCATCCATTCTAGGCATTTTTATATCTGTAATGAGGATATCGATATGGTTGGCATGCAATACGTCTAGTGCTTCCACACCGTCTTCTGCCACAAACGTATTAAAGTAGTTAGCAAACTCTCTATTTACCATCGCTTGGATTCCTAAACGAATTTTTGATTCATCATCAACAATAAGTAGTTTATACATGTTTGCGCCCCCCTTTCATAATTAAGCTTGGTAGCTGTATAACCACTTTTGTATATTCGCCTTCTTCACTGTATATAGTGAGCCCATAATCTTCCCCATAATGTAACAATATTCTTTCGTTTACATTTAACAATCCAATACCATGTCCTTCTGTTCGAATAGGCTCGTCCAAATCCGCACCGTAAACACTTTTATTCAGCTGTACCAGTTTTTCTTTTGACATACCTATACCGTTGTCACGAATTTCAACTATGACTGTCTTATCACCATGGACATAAGCGTGAATGGAAATAATCCCTTTTTTCCCTCGAATGATTGGCATTAAACCATGTTTAACCGAATTCTCTACAATGGGCTGAAGAGACATTTTTAATATTTCTTGCTCTAACAGATGTTCTTCAACATCCACTTCAAGTACTAATTGGTTATCTAGGCGAAGGTTCATAACATCAATATAATTTTTAATATGTGTAATTTCCTCCTGTATAACAACAAAATCAGTTTTCCATCTAATGTTGTATCGCATCATTTCTCCTAAAGATGTCAGTGCATCGGAAATTTCATAATTCCCATCTATTTCTGCCATCATCTTGATGTTCTCTAGTGTGTTGTAGAGGAAATGCGAGTCGATTTGTGTTTTCAATGCTTTTAATTCTGCCTCTTTTGTAGCTGCCTGCTTATTCACTTGGTCGGCTATCAAACCATTAATTTTTCCTAGCATTTCTTTATAATGAAAGGATAGCTGAGCAATTTCATCATGTCCCGATATATCGACATCAACAGCAAAATCTCCTTTTTGTACTCGCTTCATAGAATCGATTAATTGATACATTCGTTTAAATAAAAATGATAAAAACAGATTAGTAATAACGGATAAAATAATGACTAAAAATAACGTTGTCGTTAACACAATATTTCGCCCTATTTTCACTTCGCTATACAACTCTTCTAGTGAAAGGACATTTATCATGTAAGACCCTATATCCGGTAAAAAGGTAGCTACAACTAAATATGGAGTGCGATTATTTGTAAATTCAAAGCTTACAATTCCATCTTTTTGCTGAGATGCCAACTTTCTCTTAATAAGCGAAATTTCTATGTTCTCATCTTCCAAAAATGAATTGTTAGGGTTGTGGAAGACTTTCATATTGGCGTCAATTACTATCATTTCTGAGCGCTCGCCCTCAATAGGTTTGTACATTTTAGGAAAGAAATTTTTTAACAGCATGCTCGTTTCCACGATGCCGAGATGTTCATTCTTAGGATATTCTAGCTCTCGCAAAAGGGATATTTTAGCGTTATCATTAGTCAAGATATGTCGTTCTAAAATATCTTCATCGTGTTCTTGAAGAAGCCATAACTCTTGACCATGGCGAATTAAGACCTCGTGATACCATTCTGTATGAATAATCCTATTTTCACTAAATATAATCGGCCACATCTCAGTCACATACGGGTTATCTGTATATACTCGAATATATTCAATAGCAGGGTTATTACTTTGTAGCTTTAGTACATTTGATAATGCATCAAACTTAAAATCAATCAGTTCATTCACATTGGATTCATTTCTAGATTTAATATAATCCGTAAAAGGTTGATCCGATACAACAAGTTGTGCTGTTCTTCGGAGCGCTTCGATATTGTTTTGAATGTGAATCCGTTCAATTTCAATTAAATATTCATTTTTTTTCATTATTTCTTCAATGGATTGCTCGTATGATTGGTTAGAAAAGTATAGTGTAAATGCACTTGCAGGGACCATGAACACAACTACGTATATGATGATAAGCTTATGCTGAAGCTGCCAGCCATACAGTTTTTGCCTTATCATTTTTTTCACTCTTTCAACTATGTTCATATCATTCACGTCCCATAAGTTTTCATGTATTATAGCATACTACCCAACACAGAAAAATAACGCCCAAAAAACCCAGAGAAATTAATCTGGGTTTTTATGGAAATTACTATTGTTGCTCTGCAACGTTTAACTTTGTTTTATTCACTTCGAACTGTTTTGCTTGATATGCTTTTACTTTGTCAAAACCAATGCTATCGCGCTTGTCTAAGAACTTATTGAAAAGTTCATCAAACTCAGCTTCAGATGATGCTAAAATTAGTTTCGGTAAAGTTCTACCCCACTCTTGAGCAATTTTACTTGCTGCTACACCTTCAGCAGATGTACCAGTAGGACTAATACCATCATATACAGCAAAACTCATTGTTTTACCTTTAGTCCAGTCTTCCATTTGTTTGTGTGGTGGTACTGCTGGTGGTGCCCATTGTAAGCTCATGTTTGTGTCCATTAGCATCCAATACTTGTATGAAGCGCCATATTGGTTATCAAATGCTGCACGGTCTTTTTGAAGTAAGTCTAATACTTCAGACGTGAATTGCTCTTTTCCATCTACTGTTTCATACGTTACGCCTTCTTGACCTAGATATAAGTCTTTTTGGCCTTCTTCACTGATTAGGTAGCTTAAGAAACGAATTGCTCTTTCTTTGTCTTTCACATTTTTAGAGATTAATGTTACTGTCCAACCAGAAATACCATCTCCCGCAAGAGTCGGAGCATCTAAATTAGAGTTAGCTGGACCATCTACTGCAATATAAACTGAGTTAGGATCATTTGCATATAATGCTTGTTGCTGAGCAGCAAAGTCACTGCGTTGATATAACATCGCAAAGTAACGACCTTGCGCAATTTTCTCTTCCATTTGTGGACGCTTATCGATGAAAATGTCTTTTGCTAATAAGCCCATGTCATTTGCTTCTCTAAACGTTTTTAACCAGTTAATATAATCTGGGTCAGTTGTGCGGTCGTATAACTCGCCATCCTTCTCCATTGGAATAGCTAAGAAGTTTTGTAAATAACCTTCTAATGAACTGTTCCCTACATCTGTGAATTCGTTCATACCGAACGGAATAAGTGGTGCACCGTTTACTTCAGGGAACTTTTCTTTTGCTGCTTTTAATGCATTTAAAAATCCTTCTGGTGTACGCATATCAGGACTTCCAATTGCTTCATACATATCTTTACGTACTAAGAATGTTTGGTTTGACGGTTTTAAATCTCTATAACGTTCAAAATCTTTAGGTGAAGATGAAGCATTTGGATAACCATATACATTGCCATCTTCTTGCTTATACCATTCTAGTTTTGCTGAGTCAGAAACTTTAAAGAAATATGGGTCATACTCTTCAGCTAATTCGTTTAAAGGAAGTACTAACTCACCTTCAATCATTTGCTTAACAGCATCTTCCCACCAACCGATTGTAATGAAATCTGGAAGTTTACCAGATGCAATCATTGTGTTTACTTTCTCTGCTTCATTACCTGCTGGAGAAATAAAGTTGATACTTACACCTGTTTTATCTGTTACATATTTAGAAACTGCATCATCGCCCCATTTATGAGCAAACCATGAAAAGTTCATATACCAATCAAATTCAATTGGTGATGTATCTACTTTCCAGCCTGGCTCATCTTCAGAAAGCGTTGTTTCTTCTGCAGGTTGGTCCGTAGTGTTCGACTTCGGTTCGGAAGCGGTTTCATTAGACGGCTTAGAACCACATCCTGCAAATAGTGCTAGCACTAATGAAAGAACAAGCAATAAACTAAACCCTTTTGTAAATAGTTTTTTACTCATAATAATTGACACCTCTTTTTTTTAGTATGTTTTTTTATGCAAAGGCTGAAAGATTTAACATGCAGGTGTCTATGAACAATTAGTTTCATTGTATCAAATTGAACACTTTTATAGCATGTCAAATCTAGTCAGCAACTTTTCACCTTAATTAAAACTCTTGCTCATCCTTTAACAGAACCGATAAGCATTCCTTTAACAAAGTACTTTTGTAAGAACGGATACACTAACACAATCGGTAATGTTGTAACAACCATTGTTGCTAATTTAATAGATTGAGACGTGACAGTTCGTGTTGTGATCCCACCTGGTGCATTTGTCATCATCTGGTTCGAACTTGATTCAGCTACTACTTTATATAAGTAAGTCTGAATCGGCTGCAGATCTGGATTGTTTACAAAGATAACCCCCGCAAAGTAGTCATTCCATTGGTATACACCTTGGAATAATGCAATTGTTGCAATAACAGGCATAGATAATGGAATTACTATCCTGATAAAGATCATTAAGTCGCTTGCTCCATCTATCTTTGCCGCTTCTTCTAATGAAGCTGGAAGCTCTCTAAAGAAAGATACAAATATAATTAGATGGAAAAAGTTAAATAATGCCGGAATGATGTAAACCAAAAAGTTATCAAATAATCCAATATCTCTTATGAGTAGGAACAACGGAATTAATCCACCACTGAAAAACATTGTGATAACACCGATTACCATATATAGTTTTCTACCATATAAGTCCTTACGAGATAGTGCATAGGCAACCATCGCTGTGAAGAATACGTGTGTCAGTGTCCCTATGACCGTTTTGGCAATCGTAACACCAAACGCTGTTACAATCCCTTGATTAGCAAATACTGCTTTATAGTTATCGAATGTAAACTCCCTAGGCCACCAATAAATACTTTGGCGCATCGCATCCATTCCATCATTTAAGGAATTGACTATGACATACCATATTGGATACAAGGTGATAAAGCATATAAAAAGCATAATTAGCATATTGATATTGTCAAAGATATACTCGCCTTTTGTTCGTCTATTAAGTTTGAATAGTTTCGGCATGGTAGAACCCCCTCTCTAGAATAGCGAAGTGCCATTCAGCTTTTTCACAATCTTATTTGCTGATAACAATAAGATGAAAGCAATAACTGCTTTTAATAAGCCTACTGCTGTTGCATATGAATATCTCGCATTCTGAATACCCGTTTGATATACATAGATGTCAACTACGTTACTAGCGCTTTCATTTAATGCATTACGTAAAATCAATATTTGATCGAAGTTTGAATTTAACACACCACTCACTGCTAAAATAAATAGAATAGCAATGGTTGGTCGAATAGCTGGAAGCGTAACATGCCATATTTTTTGAAAACGATTTGCCCCGTCAATGGTAGCGGCTTCATATAGTTCTGTTGAAACCCCAGCAATCGCTGCTAAGTATATAATGGCGGACCATCCAAGCTCTTTCCAAATATCAGACATTATGACAATACCCCAGAAATAGTCTGGCTCTGCTAAGAAGTTTGTTGGTTCATCAATAATCCTCATACCTAGCAAAATATCATTTATGATACCAATGTCCGCTAACCACGTTGTTAAAATTCCACCTAACACAACCCATGATAAAAAGTGAGGTAAATATGAGATAGTTTGTACCATTTTCTTAAACTGCAATGATGTAAGCTCATTTAACATTAGGGCAAAGATGATTGGTAAAGGAAATCCTATGAATAGTTTTATAAGACTTATTCCTAACGTGTTCTTTACTACAATCCAAAAATTTTCATCCGCTAGAAATTCTTTAAACTGCATAAGTCCTACCCAAGGAGCTTCTCCAATCGTTCGAATGACACTATATTCTTTAAACGCAATGATTAACCCGTACATCGGAATATAATTGAAGATGAACATCCATAGTACCCCAAGTAAAGCCATAACCTGCAAGGCTTTCTGTTGAGACAGCTTTCTTAAATGTCTTTTGAATTTTTCCTTTTTACTTAAGGTGACAATAGGAACTTCAGCTGTCACAATCTTAGTGCTGGTCTCCATATCCCTAGCACCTCCTGTTTCATACTTTTGTTTTTCTATACCTTTATAGTAAAAAATAAAGCCCTTTCATGTAAGGGCTTTATTTTTGCATTAGGTCGCATATTTTTAGGTGCAATCACGTCACATTTCTGTCACTTTTAACGAGATATTTTCGTTTTAATGTTAACGGATACATGTACGTGTGGCAGGCACAGAGCGAATCTCTTGTGTTTGTAGTCATTAAGGACAGTCAGACAGTCTACTGTTATTTATTCTAACGGGCAGAAACATCAGCTTGGAGTTGTTTTTGTACCATTACTTGTCAATATTCTACTTGTTCCTTGTCGAATTCTTACCACTTCTGTGTCGAATTTCTACCACTTGCTTGTCGAATTTCTACCACTTCCGTGTCGATATTCACCAATTTGACATATACTCACAACAATCTTCACATATTCTATTAAGTTTAATTGATATTTAACTCCTATATTTAAAAAAACCTTCGATACTAAAACGAAGGCTTTCACTAATTTATTTTGATTCATCAAAAACCGTAAACTTATCCTCAACGGCAGTACGTTTCGAAGCTTTTGGCTCGTTTGCAAAGTAACCCATATGCAAAAATCCTACAACTTGCTCATCAGCTTGGACATCTAAATACTCTCTCACTTTTGAGTCATGTATAAAAGGTGGTGTTTTCCAAACAACTCCCAGTTGCTGCTCCCAAGCTAACAATTGAAAGTTCTGCAGCATACTACTTACCGCACCAAAATCCTCTTCCCATTCCTTTTGCCGCGAATCTTTGTTCATAATTACTGTTAATATCACAGCCGGTTGCATAAAGACAGTTTGAACATTGTGACGCACTTTTTCTGGTAACAACTCAATTAAACCATTCACAAACTGTTCTTTTGCTTCTGAAGGAACAAAGAGGAAACGCCACGGTTCTCTTAATCCATGTGTGGGCGCCCAAACCGCATCGTTAAGCAGTTCCAAAATTAAATCCTGAGAAACAGGAGCATCTAAATACCCACTTTTAACGGAACGGCGTCCACGAATGATACCTCTTAAATTTGATTGACTCATATACTTCATCCACCCACCTAATATTTTTATACCCCGACATGTATAATACCATACAAAAAAAGAGTCTTCCACTCACAACTTCCGGAAGACTCAGGGCTATCTTTTATTTTGTCTTAATTTGCTTAATATCAGTAATATTTTTTATATCATGTGCAGAAACATAGTAATTTGAAATAGCATACAGAGTATCATCAATATAAAGCAATCTCTGTATCTCACTTTCCCACTCATGATATTTTAAATTCGTTCCTTCTTGATGGGTTATGCTTCCTTGCAATTGAATTCCTTTTACTAAATCAATATTGTACACATATCCACCTTGAAACTGAAATTCAGTGTCCCATTCACTTCCTTCTACGCCGTTATAAACAGCTATTGGAAAAGCGAATAAACCAGTCTTCTCATTAAACAGTAATGCTTTATGGTCATGATTCAATGGAGAGTATGTCCCTCTTCCCCCAATAATCTCCGTAAATTTTTCTTTTGGATTATTTACATCTGTTATATCAAAAACTGAGATTTTCACACCTTCTTGAATGACTCGAGGCTCTTGATCTGGATTCTTACTTGGTACTACCCTCGTATCATGTCCAAAGCCAATTAAGTGATTGTCTCCATAAGGATGAAGGTAATTACTAAAGCCCGGGATTTTCAATTCTCCTAAAACAATTGGCTTAGCAGGATCGCTCAGGTCAAAAACAAACAATGGGTCCGTCTCTTTAAAGGTTACTACATAAGCACGATCTCCCATAAAACGCGCTGAATAAATGCGTTCGCCACGTGCAAGCCCTTCTATGGCTCCTACCCGCTTCATATTTTCATCAAAAATATAAAGACTATTTGACGATGGCCGGTCATTGTCCCAAGCATATCCTACTGTTGTAGCAGCTCGAAAATGCCCTGCATGTTCATCCATAGAAAATTGATTTAGTAAATGTCCTGGCATATCGGCACTACTCTGTAACACGACATCTAAGCCATCAACCGCAAACTTATACACGCTTGTGTATTCATCGTCCCTCTCACGCTCAAGTCGCTCTATCGTATACGGATACTTAGTTACGGCCAAATATATATTTTCATGTGACATATAAAATTGATGGCCACTGCCAAGAAACGTTGTTGTTTTTACAGTATTGTTCATTTCTTCTAAATCAAAGGCCGAAATTATAGAAAAGTTCCCTTCAGCTGAGTCAGGAATATAATACAACTCATCATAAGATACCGTCATTGACTTATTTCCTTGCACAGAATCCTTATATCGAGGTATCAACATTTCTACATCGGCCTTTTTATTTTCAGCGAGTAACCAGTAGTTCGGCCAATGATTCGCTACCAAGTATACTTTAGAGCCTATTCTTCTAGAAGAAACAAGTGACCCTTCTAACGTAACCCGTCTTAATTCCACAGGCTTTTCTTTTGTTGTTATATCATATACAATGGCTTCCGTCCCATTTTGGATTGGCATGATTGCTTTATCTTCTAACATATCTTCTGATTTATAAGAATAGTCATGGTCATAAGAATAGCCTATAACAACTAACTTGTTTTCATAATAAAATAACTCTTGTGGTTGAAATCCAGATTCATAGGTGAGTTCAGCTAATACTTCCATGTCCTCTGCCGGATAGGCTTTCATAATAACAAGCTCATTGTCACGAATGTAATAAATATGAGTACCATCTGTTTTAAATCTATCAGCCTCGTCAATCCCTTTTACTTGAACATTTGTTTCTGAATAACTTACTTCGCCCTCTGATTTCATAGCACTATTATCTTCGATACTTTCCTCAACAGCTATCCCATCCATATACATTCGTTCTTTCTCTTTAACCCACCTTTTAGTGAGTTCTTCAAGCTTCTCTTTTGAGCCAACAACAGGTAAGCTTTGAATTACTTGAAAAGGTACCGATATATCAGAGCGTATTTCCTTTCCATCAATAGCTTTTAAAGAAGAGTCGATATGAAGTGTATATGAAGAAGCAGGTATATATCCATCTTCGGGCGGCATCAGAATGACTGACTTTTTGTTCTCATGAAGTTTAACATCAATGGCTAACTTTTCCCCTCTTCCATCTGTTATATAAATCGAATTTTCATGAATAGACTCATCATCTAGCTCCTTCGTAAATGGGATCATCCAAATTTTATTCGGAAGAACAGCTTGATTCTTGTTAGCTGCTGTCCAATCTCCGGCTACCACTGGCTTCGACTGATTAAATATAATAAGACCGGCCATAATCAGCACTACGACAAGAACACCTGCTACGATTTTTTTCACGGTCATCCCCTCCTACGTTTCTTTACTTTAATAGACGAGGGGAATTATGAAATGTTACACACCTTGTTTTAACAACGTAAATCCAGACTAATACTTTTCGGACTAACATTAACTACCTAGTTTCTTTAAAAAAACATAACTAACTCGATCATACTTCATTTTTTCCTCATAAAAACGATGAGCATCTGTACGTTGCAGTCCTGATGATAGAGACACTTTGTTGTAACCCTGCTCCTGCGCCCAATCATGAACATATGTTAATAACGCCTCACCATATCCTTTAGAACGAACGTCCGGATCTGTCACAAGATCACAAACCCAAATGAATTTCCCATTATATAATGTAACCATAGGCATAAATCCCGTAACTGCAACAAGTCTGCTATTATCAAATACACCAACAAGCTGGTAACTCTCCTGCTGCTGTGCCTCTTTTACTAAAGACAAGTATGATTTTTCGTCTAAGTGTGTTCGTAAATGCTTCATAACAGGATAACCTAGCAAAATATCACTTTCCGTATTAAGATGTTTAATTTCCATGTTTATCTCACCCCATCTTATATTTATAATTACATTTTATATACAGAAAAAGGAATTGACTACCAAATAATTCCACAATATAATTAATATATGAACACATACTCATATATTGAATAAAAGAAGGTGTAAAACATGACTGATATTGATAAAAACGAATCAACTCCTACAGAACTAGATGAAGAAACATTATTTATTGTTTCCCAAACCTTTAAAGCACTGGCTGATCCTACACGCATACGCATTTTACATTTATTATTTCAAGGAGAGCATTCGGTTAATGGCATCGCTGAGAAACTAAATTTACTGCAAACAACAGTCTCTCATCAGTTACGCTTTTTGAAGAATTTACGTTTGGTAAAATATCGACGCCAAGGAACAACTCTTTACTACTCACACGATGACAACCATGTCATGAATATACTTGAGCAAACTATACATCACTCCCAACACCATTAATTTTTTTGAAATGGAGGAATTAATATGGGACATTCACATGACCATAGTCACCACCATCACCATGGAAACGATGCAAATAAAAAAGCACTACTTATTAGCTTTATTTTAATTTTCTCATTTATGATTATAGAAGTGATAGGAGGCATTTTAACAAATAGTCTAGCCCTTCTTAGCGATGCTGGGCATATGCTCAGCGATGCCTTTGCTCTAGGACTAAGCTTAGCAGCATTTAAGCTTGGCGAAAAAGCCACGAATGCAGCAAAAACTTACGGCTACAAACGCTTTGAAATACTAGCCGCCTTCATAAACGGGCTAACACTGTTAGGTATTTCTTTATATATCTTTTGGGAAGCATATCACAGGTTTTTAGCACCACCAGAGGTTAGTACAGGTATGCTATTCATCGCAAGTATTGGTTTAGTCGTGAATATCATAGTAGCCTGGATACTACTAAAGGGAGACACAAGTCATAACTTAAATTTACGTAGCGCCTTTTTACATGTTCTTGGAGATATGCTTGGTTCTGTTGGTGCCATTGTTGCTGGTTTACTCATTTACTTCTTCAATTGGAATATTGCTGACCCAATCGCAAGTGTACTTGTAGCGATGCTAGTTCTTATAAGTGGTTGGAGAGTAACAAAAGACTCTCTACACGTTTTAATGGAGGGTACACCTACCGATATAAGTCTTGAACAAGTTAAAGCAGCACTTCAACAAATACCTGGCGTGAAAAATATTCATGATTTACACGTATGGTCCATTACATCGGACTTTCCTGCATTAACCTGTCATATAACGGTTGGCTCTGACGAGAATCGAGATTCAATACTTCACTCTGCCACGGCCATGCTCAAGAATGAATTTCACGTAGCTCACACGACCCTGCAGATTGAAAGTGAAGATTTCGAACAATGTGAAACATGTAATTAAAGGAAAATGTCTAGCTCTCTCGTATCGCAGGGGATGCTAGACTTTTTTTTCAAAAAAATACATATATCGTACAGCTAGCTAGTCTGCTATACTAATCTCACAATAATTTGAGGAGAATACAGAATGCAAAGAAACTATTCATTTGATTACTTACGTGTTATAGCGACAATTATGGTTGTATTGATCCACACCTCCTCTCCTGTTATAAGTCAATTTACACCCACAACGGGTTGGCATATTACAAATATATATGAGGCACTTTCACGAGCATCTGTCCCTATTTTTGTTATGATTTCAGGTGCATTATTTTTGTCACAATCTAAGGAAATTAAAATCAAAAGCTTCTTTTTAACTCGTTCACTAAAAGTAGTTATTCCACTAGTAACATGGAGCGCACTATATTTATTACTAAAAATGTTAGTAATTAATAGCATCCCTGTATCTTTAACAAATGCCTTACAATTATTTTTAACCGGGAATGTTCACTTTCACTTTTGGTTTTTATACATGATTATTGGGTTATATTTAATTACACCGCTTGTACATGTGTATGTTAAACATGCAAGCAAACAAAACCTCACATATTTTTTAGGGATGTGGCTAGTTAGTTCTGTTTTATTTAAGCTAATTAACTATATGTATCAGATCACTATCCCTATTGAACTAAGCTTTGTAACTGGTTATGTTGGCTATTTTATTCTTGGATATTATCTAGTAAAATATCCAGCTAAGAAGCTGATAAAGTATTCTTCTATAGTATTTATAATTAGCGTCGGCATGACAGCTGGGTTAACGGCACTTTTCTCAAATCAAACGAACGCATTTTATTCTTTTTGGTATGAATATTTATCACCAAATGTAGTGCTATCAGCAGTCGGTTTATTTTTGATGTTTACTCGTTTCACAAAGCCATTACCACGCATCTACAAGATGATTAATGAGACGAGCCTAGGCATATATTTACTTCACCCGCTTGTACTTAGCTACTTAGATAATGTTTTTGGTTTATGGATTTATAATCTTCACCCAGTAGCTGGTATACCCGTGCAGGTTGGTCTAACCATTTTAATATGTATGATTGTCGTTATTGTGATGCAAAAAATACCATTTGTAGAGCTAATGGTACCTGGGTCTAGCAAAAAGAAACACGTTTCAATCAATAAACAACAGCTACAGTTGTAATGTCTGTTTGATGGAGCTAATAAAAAATGCCAGTTGTCTCTCGTATAGAGATTTACTGGCATCTTTTTTATTTTTTACAAACAGCAATACCGAAAGGATAATGAATTCCCTCACGCCCTGGGGCTGGTTCTACAAGAACACCTTTTTGATAAAAGAAATCCTTATTCGTATAGCGACAAAATAGCTGTTGAAACTCTTCATTCGTTAGTTGATGAACATGAAAGGGTTCAAGTGTAGTTTTCCCCCTACCACTTCCAAATGGAGTAGATAAAACTAATGTACCACCTGGCTTAAGCATGTTATAAATATTATCCATGAACTGCTCTTCTTCTGTAATATGTTCAATTGTTTCAAAGCTAATAATGACATCAAACTGACCTAATCTGTTTGGTAATTCAGGATTTACGGCATCCTCTACTCGAAACGTAATAAGCGGATGATAATACGCTCCTTCAGCATACTGAATCGTTTGAGGATCACTATCAATAGAAACTAGTTCCTGTAATTGCTTTTTAGCAGCTTTCGCTATCATTTGGCTACCATATCCACTCCCACAAGCTATGTCTAATGCACGTCCTTTAATATAGGGAATAGAAAAGTGGTACCTTGCTACATGCTCTAACAACATGCCATTTGTTGGTTTCATTAAATGAGGAATTACACGTTCGCCCGTATATTCTAGCATGAAATACTTCCTTTCATACAAAGCCTGTCTTCATTATGCTTTAACACCTAAACATACCATAGCATAAACTGCTATACTATAGCAGAGCAGGAATTTTATTAAGGTCCTTGCTTAAAAATAAGTATATACAATTACTAAAATAGATATTAAGCTGTAATATGGAGCAAGAACATGGTCGGAAAATTGTGTTAAAGCGCCACATCTCCACATCATCGAATTATATAAATAAGGGGTACCTACTATGAACCTTGAGCATGAAATAAATAAAAGAAGAACCTTTGCTATCATCTCCCATCCCGATGCTGGTAAAACTACGCTGACAGAAAAATTACTATTATTCGGTAATATTATACGTAACGCCGGGACCGTGAAAGGAAAAAAATCAGGGAAGTTCGCTACATCTGATTGGATGGAGATAGAGAAGAAGCGCGGAATTTCTGTTACATCTAGTGTCATGAGCTTTCCGTATGACAACTACTATGTAAACATCTTAGATACGCCTGGACATGAAGATTTTAGTGAAGATACGTATAGAACCTTAACAGCTGTCGATAGCGTTGTTATGATTATCGATGCAACAAAAGGGGTCGAGCCTCAAACGATTAAACTATTCAAAGTGTGTCGCATGAGAGGCATACCTATCTTCACATTTATTAATAAGCTGGACCGTGAAGGAAAGGAGCCGCTTGATCTATTATCAGAGATAGAAGAAGTATTAGGAATTGAATCATACCCGATGAATTGGCCGATTGGCATGGGGAAGCGATTCTTAGGCTTGTATGATAGATATAGTAAGCAGTTCATACAATATAAAGGCAATGAAGAAGAAGCTATTCTTTCGTTTGACGACAAAGCTTATGTAGAAGATATTAAAAACCATCCAACCTTTAAAGAAACAGAAGAAGAATTAGAGTTAATTAATCAAGCTGGAAATGAATTCTCAATAGATGCTGTTCAAAAGGGTGAGCTAACTCCCGTTTTCTTCGGCAGCGCCATTTCTAATTTTGGTGTACAAACATTTTTTGATACATTTTTACAATTTGCATCTCCACCAAAACCAAGGAAAACAAATGAAGGATACGTAAACCCAAATCATCCTGACTTTTCAGGCTTTGTTTTTAAAATTCAAGCTAATATGAACCCTGCTCATCGCGATCGTATTGCATTTTTACGTGTCTGCTCAGGTCAATTTGAACGTGGGGCGTCCGTTACTCTCACAAGAACGCAAAAGAAAATTAAACTAGCTCAATCACAACAATTCCTTGCTTCTGACCGTGAGACAGTAGAAGTAGCTTATCCAGGTGACATTATTGGCATATACGACCCAAATCAATACCAAATCGGTGATACGATAACAGGTGGTGCAGACATGTTTGTATATGAGGAATTACCTCAATTCCCACCAGAACTGTTTAAAAAAGTCACCGTGAAAAACGTTATGAAATCGAAGCAATTTAAAAAAGGTATCGAGCAGCTAGTGCAAGAAGGTGCTATACAATTATTTCGCCAATACACAACAGATGAGTATATATTAGGAGCAGTTGGACAGCTTCAATTTGATGTATTTGAATACCGTATGAAAGCTGAGTATAATGTTGAAGTTGTATTCCAAATTCTTGGCGACCGAGTGCCGAGATGGATTGCAACGGACAAGGTCGATGCAAGACTCTTCGATTCGAGAAACTTACTTGTGAAAGACAGACATGAACGTCTAGTTGTTCTTTTTGAGAATGATTTTGCTCTACGCTGGTTCCAAGATAAGCAAAAGGACATTCAGTTAATTGATTTATTTGAAATTAATAATTATAAAAATTAGGCTTTTTTTAAAGATGGCTGTTGATTTTTAAATACTTTTTGATTGTAGCTAAACGCACGTGACTCCTTAGGGAAAGCTGGAGGGCACTGAAAAAGTCTAGACTTGCGCCGAGAAGGCTTCTGAACCGCCCGCGGAAAGCACGTGCAGTGGAGCGAAAGTCAACATTGAAGTTTAACAGAGTAAAAATTAAAATTCCAACACAAAAATAAAAAATGCCGGCCCCTCACTTTATAGAGGAACCGGCTTTTTCCTTAAATCTTCATTATTCCACCGGTACTTGCTGATGTGACAAGCTTAGAATAACGTGCTAAGTATCCTGTTTTCACTTTAGGCTCGAAGCCCTGCCACTTTAATTTTCGTTGCTCCCACACATCGTCCGCTACTTCAACATTCATAGAGCGACTCTCAATATCTATTACAATATGATCACCATTTTCTACGAACGCGAGTGGTCCTCCTTCAGCCGCTTCCGGCGATGCGTGCCCAATCGATAGCCCACGAGATGCCCCTGAGAATCGCCCATCCGTTACAAGCGCCACCTTAGGTCCAAGGCCCATTCCAACGATTTGAGAGGTTGGTGCTAGCATTTCTGGCATTCCGGGTCCACCCTTTGGCCCTTCATAACGAATAACAACCACATGTCCTGCTTTTACATCACCTTTAGCAATACCTTCAAGCGCTTCTTCCTGTGATTCAAAAACAATAGCAGGTCCTTCGTGACGAGTAATGCCGTTTTGCACGCCACCTGTTTTAATAATGGCGCCATCCGGTGCTAAATTTCCAAATAAAACGGCAAGACCTCCCTTTACACTATATGGATTGTCTATCGAACGAATAACCTCATCATCCTTCACTTCACATCCAGCAATATCTTCACCAAGCGTCTTTCCTGTAACAGTTAACGTATCTAGATGAAGTGTTCCCTCTTTTTTCGATAACTCATGTAACACAGCTGTAACACCACCTGCTTCATGCAAGTCCTCAACGTGATGGTCTGATGCTGGTGCAAGCTTTGAGAGCTGTGGTACACGCTCTGCCACTTCATTAATTCGTTGTAACGGATACTCTAATCCTGCCTCATTAGCAAGAGCCAATGTATGCAGTACGGTATTTGTAGAGCCCCCAAGTGCCATATCTAATGCAAATGCATTATCAATTGCTTTTTCCGTTACAATATCTCTCGGTTTAATATCCTTCTCGATTAAATGCATAAGCTGCTTCGCTGAACGCCTTACAAATTCTTTCCGCTCTGGTGATACCGCTAAAATAGTCCCATTCCCTGGAAGAGCTAGCCCTAATGCTTCACTTAAGCAGTTCATAGAATTGGCTGTAAACATTCCTGAACAAGAGCCACATGTTGGGCAGCCAAACTGCTCAAGCTCTTTTAAGCCTCCTTCATCTAGTTTACCCGCTTGATAGGCACCAACACCTTCGAATACCGATGATAACGAGATCTTTCTGCCATCGCTCGTAACTCCAGCCTTCATCGGTCCACCACTAACAAAAATAGTAGGTATATTTAAGCGTAATGATGCCATTAGCATACCCGGCGTAATTTTATCGCAGTTCGGGATACAGACCATGCCATCAAACCAGTGCGCCGCTACGACTGTTTCTACAGAATCAGCGATAATCTCTCGACTTGGCAATGAATATCTCATCCCAATATGCCCCATAGCAATACCATCGTCTACACCAATAGTATTCATCTCAAATGGCACGCCACCCGCTTCACGAATTGCTTCCTTAACAATTTTACCGAACTCTTGTAGGTGTACATGTCCTGGGACAATATCAATATACGAGTTTACGACAGCAATAAACGGTTTATTAAAGTCCTCTTCTTTAACTCCCGCAGCACGAAGTAGGCTCCGATGTGGTGCACGGTCAAATCCCTTTTTGATCATGTTACTTCGAAGTTCAGCCAAACATGTCTCCCCCTTAAATTTTCAGAAAAATAAAATTTCTTACTATTATAACACTTCTTATTCGGACGTGTTAGCGATAATACATAAAATGAGAAAATTTTAACAAAAGCTGGTCTCTTGATAACCAAACTTAAAAAATAAAAAGAACCAAAACGTAACACAATATTCTTTTAAAAGGAGATTACAAAGTCATATTTGATTCTTTTTTTAGGGGACAGTCAACATGTTTACTTATAAAATTTATTTACGCTTTTAATAGCTTACAATTGGCTGGGGTGAATCGAGAAAAGACGGATTTGATGCGTCACGATTTGATTTCCCAACAAGTTCGCTAATTACTTAAACCGATAAAAGCATCCTTTTTTATATTCTTTTTTAAAATATCCTGTTTCTTCATATAACTAGAAACAGCATCTACCATAGATTTTGAGCCCGCCACAAAGTACTTCGATTGATTTCTAGACTGTGCTATATATATATCTATCTCTTTATATAATTCATCTCTATTTTGTAAGTATTTCACATTAAGTAGAGGATTATCTGCCATTTTGTCTAATTCATCTTTATATACATATAAACCATTGCTATCAACAAAGAGCAATGTGACTTGTTGTCTCCATTCGCTTGAGGCTTCCACTTCTTTAAATATCGCTCTAAACGGTGTAATGCCAATTCCACCAGCTATAAGTAATATAGGAGCCTGCTCAGCTAAATACATAGGTCCCACCGGCCCTCGCATACTAATTTTCATGCCTTGTTTCAGCTCTAACATTGCTTGCTTGAATTCACTCGGGTTTTCACCAATTCCCATCGTAATTTTAACAACATTCTCCGCTGGAGTAGATGCCACACTAAACGGTCTAGTCGGCTTTTTTATAGATTTATGAGTAATAGTGAAAATACCATGTTGACCAGATTTCCAGTTTAGATCTTTTTCTTTTTCAAAAACAAAAGTATATACCCCTTCTATTTCTTGATAGCTTTCTAAAAGTGTTAATTCTCTCTTTTTAAAAATTGGTGAAATATCCTGAAAAAATCCCATGTATATTCATCCCCTTTTTATATGAATCTAATCAAATTTCCCTTAGCGAACTCCTCAAAAGATCGCGGCTCTCTCCCTGTTAAGTTAAAAAAGTCCGTCGTCACTTCTTTTGCTGTTCCCATTCTTGTCATAAAATACAGTGCTACCGTTACATTCACATATCCTTTATCTAAGCCTCTATTTTTAATATAATGCTTTCTGTACTTTAAAAATCCTGGTTTAGCATACGTTATTTGTCTACCCGTGACTTTACTGAGTATAGACGCTATTTGATAGTAATCTAAAGCCTCTGGTCCCGTAATAGTATGGGCTGTATTTTTGTATGACTCAGCATCATGTAGGAGCGTCGCTGTAGCTAAGCCGATATCCGCTGCATCTATGAAACTTGTTTTACTATTTCCTGCTGGAATAAATATTTTATTCATTTCTTTTATTTCAACCGAATGAATACCTGACACATTTTGCATAAAAAAACCTGGCCGAACATGAGCATAAGGAATGCCCAACCCTTCTATATATTTTTCAATCTTATGATGAGGAGGAATAGTATTATTTTCCACTCCCATTAACGATAAAAAGGATACTAGCTTAATATTGGATGACTTCATCGCATCAATGAAAGGATACAAGTCTTCAGGTTTTCCGAGGTGAGGTGGTCTCATTAGAAAAACTCGGTCGACCCCCTGAAGTGCACCATTAAAGGTGTCATTCTTCGTAAAATCAAAATGAACAACATCCACTCTTCCCTTGAACATTTCGTTTAGTTTATCGATATCTATTCCAGCTACAACTACTTGTTCACCCTTATTCAACAACTCTTCTGTTACATATCGACCAACATTACCAGACGCACCCGTCACTAAAATCTTCATCTTAATCCCTCATTTACTATATTATTTGCTATAGTTCCATATATATCTCATTTGTTGCTGTTAGTAATCTAATTAGACCAGTCTATATAATTAATGCAATAAATGTCTCCGTTCACTCCATGGGAGACGTAAGCTTTAGTACATGTATGTGTGAAACTTGATTATCTTAACATAATATACCAATCGGTCTATATAATAATACTATAAGGCAATCAATAATTTGTCAATTACATTAATTTAACGTTTAGCTAATTGAGGCCTTTTAGATTACTAAGTTATATGTCTTATTAGCTTACGATTAATTGGTCAGGCCCGGGAGTAAATCGTTCACATGTCAAAGACTATTGCATCCTGTCACTCTATGTTTAAAATAAATGTATATAGATAAATATAGGTATAGTCAGGAAAGGAAAGATATGTATGATTAAAAACGCGGATGTTATTGAAAGGTTAAGTTCACTTATTGGTAAAGAACTTACTAGTGAAACCTTACATGAGACATTATTTTGTGAGAATAAACACTTTAAAATACGACGTCGTTTTCATGTTGGCACGCATTCATATATTCAATATAAAATTAAAGAGCAGCAACAACAAACCGATACACAACTAGTTGCTGACATTCTTATTTCAGGTAACCCTAACACTTTTCGAGTAGGGGTAGACGAAAAGAATGGACAGCTTTTCATTAATTCAGAGCCAAGAGTCTCATACACATACTTATAACAAGACTCATATACAACATAAAAAGCACGGCCACAGCCATGCTTTTTATGTACATCATATATTATTCTACTGTTACACTCTTCGCTAAGTTACGTGGCTTATCTACGTCACAGCCACGGTGTAAAGCAGCGTAGTAAGATATTAATTGTAATGGTACAACTGATACAAGAGGTGTTAATGCTGGATGAACTTCTGGTAATACGTAACGGTCATCCTCTTCCTCTAAACCTTTTAGCGCAATCACACACGGATTCGCACCACGTGCTGCTACTTCTTTCACGTTACCACGAATACTTAAGTTTACGTGTTCCACTGTAGCTAATGCAATAACTGGTGTACCTTTTTCAATTAAAGCGATTGTACCATGCTTTAACTCTCCTCCAGCAAAGCCTTCTGCTTGAATGTAAGAGATCTCTTTAAGCTTCAATGAGCCTTCTAGGCCTACATAATAATCTACAGCACGACCAATAAAGAAGCAGTTTCGTGTCGTAGATAAATATTCACGAGCTATTTGTTCCATTTCTTCTTTTGCGTCTACAAGTGTTTCCATACTGTTTGCAACGATACCTAATTCTTTTACAAGGTCAAATTCAACCGTTAATCCACGTGATTCAGCTGTGACCGCTGCTAAAATAGCTAAAACCGCAATTTGTGCTGTATAAGCCTTTGTTGATGCAACAGCGATTTCAGGTCCAGCATGTAATAATAACGTATAATCAGCCTCACGAGAAAGTGTAGAGCCAGGTACATTTGTGATTGTTAGTGCTTTATAACCTAACTCTTTCACTTGTACAAGCACTGAACGACTATCCGCTGTTTCTCCACTTTGTGAGATAAAAATAAACAGTGGATTTTTGCTTAGAATTGGCATGTTATATGAGAATTCACTAGCTACATGCACTTCTACAGGAATACTTGCGACCTTTTCAATTAATTGCTTACCTACAAGCCCAGCATGATAACTCGTACCTGCTGCTACGATATAGATGCGATCTGCATCATTCATAGCATCAAGAATATCTTGCTCAATCGTTAAAGTCCCGTTATCATCTTGATATTTTTGTACAAGGCGACGAATAACTAATGGCTGTTCATCGATTTCTTTTAACATATAGTGTGGGTATGTGCCTTTTTCAATATCACTTGCATCTAATTCAGCTGTGTAAGGTGCACGTTCCATGACCTCACCTTGAAGATTTTTAATAGTAACTTCTTGCTTTGAAACAAGAACCATTTCTTTATCCATTAATTCAACGTACTGATCTGTCACCTGTAGCATGGCCATAGCATCACTAGCCACAACGTTAAAGTTATCTCCTAACCCAACTAAAAGTGGGCTTTTGTTTTTCCCAACATAGATAACATCCTTGTTTTGCTCATCCAATAAAGCAATAGCGTATGAACCTTTTAGTTCTGCTAACGTGCCACGGAATGCTTCCTCTACGGTTAGACCAGTATCTACTTTTTTCTCAATTAGTTGCACGATTACTTCTGTATCTGTGTCACTTTTTAACGTAACACCTTGTAGATGCTCACGAATAAGCTGGCTGTAGTTTTCTATAACACCATTGTGAACAAGAGTAAAACGTGCTGACGTACTTTGATGTGGATGCGCATTTACTCGAGATGGTTCACCATGAGTAGCCCATCTTGTATGACCAATCCCAACAGGAGCCTGTACAGATTCATCTACTGTTTCACGTAAAATAGCGATACGACCTTTTTCTTTAAAAACATGGGCACCCGATTCATTTAAAACTGCAATCCCCGCTGAGTCATAGCCTCTATACTCAAGCTTCTCTAAGCCCTTTAGTAAAATTTCCTTTGCATCTTGTTGTCCAATATATCCTACAATTCCGCACATATTAAATTTCCTCCTAATATATAGGGGGACAGGAAACCAAGGGGCTTCAACTGCCCCACACTAGTTTGATAGTCGTGGTCTATTGTTACACTCGTTTGTGCAAAGGGTTGCCCCTATGTTTTCGAGTAAACTTACGGTCGTGACCTACATGTCAACCGGGAGGCATCCGCCGAATTCTCGATAAACCTCCACCTCGTCAGCTGAACTTTATATCGTCCGGTCGTTCAGCTCTGGCGCTTTTAAAAGTCAGTTGCTTAGTTGTTCTACCCTCCTGTCTATCTATTAAAATATCACGCTTAATAATACACTAGAGTGAATCATTTCGTCAATTTCATTTTTTTTACATTACACTTTTACTTTATGTTTAATTGGGCTTTGTTGTGCTTGATTATGAAAAATGTGCGTATGGCTAGTCTGCTTTTTGGGTATTTATTAGCCAGCATCTCTTTACCAATATATAAAAAGTCACCTTGAACATACTTCAAGGTGACTTTTTACGTATTCTACTCTATACCTAACTCTGCACGAACAACTTCAGAAATACGAGTGACATAATCATGACACTTCTCCTCTGTAGGAGCTTCAACCATAACGCGAACAAGTGGCTCAGTACCTGATGGACGAACAAGTACACGACCATCGCCATTCATCTCTTGTTCAACTTTTTCAATCATCGCTTTAACAACAGCATTCTCTGTTACAGCATGTTTATCACTAACTCGAATATTTACCAACTCTTGTGGAAACTTAACAACTTCACTTGCAAGCTGAGATAACGTTTTTTCTGTTACCTTCAAAATATTAACAAGCTGAAGCCCCGTTAACAATCCATCGCCTGTTGTATTGTATTCAAGGAAAATAATATGTCCAGATTGCTCGCCACCTAAATTAAAGCCACCACGTCTCATTTCCTCTACAACATAACGATCTCCGACCTTCGTTTTGTCACTCTTTATACCTACTTCATTTAGAGCTTTATAAAAACCAAGGTTACTCATAATAGTGGAAACAACCGTGTTATGCTTTAAGCGTCCTTGCTCGTTCATGTATTTTGCACAAATATACATGATTTTGTCGCCATCAACAATTTCACCGTTCTCATCAATGGCAATAAGGCGGTCACCATCACCATCAAAAGATAAACCTATATCCGCACCTTTTTCTTTTACAAAAGCTGCTAACGTTTCAGGATGTGTTGAACCTACACCATCATTAATATTAATTCCGTTTGGTGTTGATCCGATCGTTGAGATATCGGCATCTAAATCAGCAAACAAATGAGCTGCTAGTGAGCTTGTTGCCCCATTTGCGCAGTCTAATGCAACGTGTAAGCCCGTAAACTCTTCTTCTACCGTTTGCTTTAAGAATTGTAGATATTTTTGTCCGCCTTCAAAATAGTCGTTTACCTGGCCTAATTCGGCACCTACAGGACGTGGCAGAGTATCTGTTTCTTGATCAATTAACGCTTCTATTTCTTCTTCCTGTGCATCAGAAAGCTTAAATCCATCTGGTCCAAAGAACTTAATACCATTATCTGCAACTGGATTATGTGAGGCAGATATCATTACACCCGCTTCAGCGCCTAATGCTTTTGTTAAATACGCTACACCGGGTGTAGAAATAACGCCCAATCTCATTACCTCTGCTCCAATAGATAAAAGTCCTGCTACTAGAGCGCCTTCAAGCATATGACCTGAAATACGCGTGTCACGCCCGATCAAAACCTTTGGACGTTGCTTATCCTTTGTTAAAACATAACCGCCGTAGCGACCGATTTTGAATGCCAGCTCTGGGGTTAATTCACTATTTGCCACCCCACGAACGCCATCTGTACCAAAATACTTACCCATTCCAATCGCTCCTTTTTTCTTAGGGAAGATCCATAATTTTTTCTTAAGGTGTAATTTCTACAATAACTGTGTCTTGTGGTAACTCCCAAGATACATTCGGCGGACTGTTAACTTCCACTTTTACTTCATTTTCGCCCGCATTTAAGTCTTCAACATTTATATATAATTCAAAATCTGTTGAACTAACGCCTTCCACAATACTTATGGCACCTGTGAACGTTATGTCCATAAATCCATTGTTAGGATTTAAAAAGTCAATAGCCGCTCCTTCAGGTAAACCAATTACTTTTATAGGCAATGCTAGGAAGGTTTTTTCTACCTCTTCTTCAACATCAATAAAAACTTGTATTGTTTCTGGCTCCAGCTTTTCTACACCATTAGGAAGTTCAACTGGGATATCAACGGTTGTGTCTTCATTTACTTGAGACACATCAACTTCAACGACTAAATCTTGTATTCGTTCAAGCGCATTTTGCGGCCCAAAGATTCTGATTTCCGATATAACTGGTTGTAGCTGTAATATTGTATATCCTTCTGCTACTTCTCCTGCTTGCTCAACACTAAGCGGGATGAGCTTATTAGGACTAATAACTGGAACTGTCACATCTACGACGTTAGGTTCTATTGTCACGTTAAGTACGTTTCCTGCGACGTCATATGCTTTTACTATTGCTTCCTGTTCAAATGTTGCCGCTACCCCTTCTAGGTTCACATTGGCGCGGACATACGATATGCTGTCAACTTCTTCTTTAGCACCGGTGATAGTAACAGAGCTCGGCTTAACAATAGCTTCATCCGTTGTATAACCATCTTTTATTTTATCAGCATTCACTTGTTCGATAGCAACGTTCATCTCACGAGTAACCTTTTCTTGTATCGTAACAGTGACCTCGGCAGGAATAACATCAACAGTGATTTTGTCAGATATATCTCTGTATGATAATTCAACAATATGTGTGCCTAATGCTAAGTCTGTTAAATCGGCCAATACTGTAAAATCCTTTTGCACCGCTTCTTGTGTAATAATACTTTTGGGTCCTTTTAAAGTAACTTTAACATTAGGTGGAATTCCTGATACAACTAAATTTTCCTGATCATAAAACACTTGTACAGGTACATCAGCAACAGTCACTAAGTCACTAGATGTTGTTGGGAATTCAGCCGTATCTTTACTATTTTTTAATTCAATATTAACAGTAGTGTATAGCATCAAGGCTAAAAGTAGGGCGACAATCTTCATAATCCAATGACTATTCATGAATTTATCCATGATTTTTCCCCCTCCATTGCCAACGTGTAGAGGAAGTGGTTTTAGACTTTAGTTGTAGCTCTTGGAGTAAAATACCTCCAAATTCTTTTTTGTCAACATCTCGTAATAACTCACCATTTTTTGTGAGTGAAATTGCACCAGTTTCCTCTGATACTACTATAGTAATGGCATCTGTTTGTTCACTTATGCCTAAAGCAGCACGATGTCGGGTTCCTAGCTCCTTTGAAATAAAAGGAGACTCAGACAACGGCAAATAACAACCTGCTGCTGCAATCGTATTTTTTTGGACAATGACAGCCCCATCGTGTAAAGGGGTATTTGGTATAAAAATATTGATTAGCAACTCTTTTGTAGCCTTTGCATGTAAGGCTATACCTGTTTCAATATAGTCACCCATACCAGTCTCTCGCTCTAATGTAATTAGAGCTCCGATACGACGTTTGGCCATATATTCTACAGCACCTGAAATCGCATCAACCACATCCGTTAAATTCTCATCTTCAGGTGACGTTGATCGTTGAAATAATTTCCCACGTCCTAATTGTTCTAGGGCTCGTCTCAATTCAGGCTGAAAAATAATAATAATTGCTAGAAATCCCCATGTAATTGCTTGATCCATAAGCCATTGAAGTGTATCCAGGCCAATAAGATCACTTACAATTCTTACTACTATAATTACCGTAATACCTTTTAAAAGCTGGACAGCCTTAGTACCTTTAATCACCATAATTAAACGGTAAATGACATACCAAACGAGGAGTATATCCAAGATATTTACGAGATAATAAAATATATTTTGTTCTTCTCCCGGCATACGCACACTTCCTCCATTCCAGCCTATCCAACATAGAAAAGTACAAGTCAGTCGTTGTGCTTGAGAATATTAACTCATTTCCTCATGCTCTCACATTGTGTAAGAGGCAACAAGCAGATGACGGGCTCCGTCTAAGACTATAAAAGCCGCAACTTAATATGTCTCTTTGTTAGTTTGCGTTTTACGGCTTCCCCAAGCAAATGCATGAGCCAACAACCTCAAATTACTTGCCTATAACTTGCCAACTCATCTAGGTTAAAAAATATACTTAAAATTTCTATGTATTTATTCATTATATTATATATTATGGTTAACTACTGTATTATATCATATCTTTTCCTAATCCCCTGTGTCTATCATATTTTTCATCATATATTAATAATAGCGCTTAATTATCCTGTTGCTAGGGAGGGTTGGTGGACTTGGTCAACTATCGACTAAACCAAAACCAAGAAGAAAGCTATTTGAAATTATATCAATTTACTTTCTTACAAGAAAAAAGTGCTACTCATAGCGGTAGCACTTTTACTCAAATACTTTTACAACATCAACTGTTGTCTTCTTCATATGATACCAAAGCCATTCAAACATCTTATTTACTTCTTCGATGTTGCCTGTCACGCGTCCAGCTGAGGCCATGTACTGTTCACCGTTAATAATAGTCACGTCTCCTTGAACTTCACCTTCTATGCGAATGTTACCATTCTTAACAACAATATCACCTGTAACAACTTTTCCTTCTGGAACAATTACAGTATCATTTTCGATTACTAGATTGGGTTGCTTAGATACTGAAAATTGTTGATCCTCCGTCCAATAGGAAAACATACTTCCCATCATTAAAATGAAAAATACTGCTGCGGCACTTAATAGTGGATGCACCTGAAGCCAGCGCGTAACGCGAACTCTCTTCTTCTCTTTCGGCAATTTTTTCATAACATTTGCTGTGAAGTCAATTGACGGCTGGACATTTGTTAAGCTTTTCATAAGTGCTACTGCTTTGTTTAGTTCATGAAAATGTGTCTGACACGCTTCACATGCTTGTAAATGGTGACGTAGCACCTTTTCTTCTTCCGCTGTAATATCATTATCTAGATAGTCATGCATAAGCATAATCATGTCTTCGGCCGTATTACATTTCATTCACGCTCACCTCAATCATACATTTCTTAATAATCCCCGTAAAGCTTCACGGCCACGGTGTATTCTTGTTTTGACGGTGCCAATAGGTAAATCTAAAATGTCACTTATCTCTTTCAAGGACAATTCCTCGATGTATTTTAAAACGATGACTGATTTATATTTTTCAGGTAATCTCATAATAGCATCCTCAACAGTCTGTTTCAGTTCTATTTGCTCTACCTCTTCCTCTGGTCCATCATCATTAGTAGCGATTTGCGAGTATAGATTTAACCCTTCTGTTCCATCTACTTCAGCATCTAAATAGAAGTCCGGTTTCTTCTTCCGAAGCCTATCAATAGAGAGATTTGTTGCTATTCGATATAGCCATGTTGAGAACTTGTGATTCATATTATAACTGTTAATATTAACATAAGCACGTACAAAAGCTTCTTGTGCGATATCTTCAGCTTCGTGACGATTCCCAAGCATCCGATAACATATATAGAACACTTTATCCTTATACATTTCAACGATGTCAGCAAAAGCCTCTTGATCGCCTTTGATGACTTGCTTGACTCTTTTCTTCACAACTGCGTCCATATTTATAAACCTCCGCTCATGCGGCTCATATTTGTTTACGTTTCATCTTCATAAAATGTTTCATTTTTATCAACTTTATTTTATCAAATAATTTACATTATGTTTAAAAAATTTTTTATTTGGGTAATTACTTTGCAAGGAGGCGGTTAAACTGAGAGAAAAACAGCAACTTCAGCAATCAATTGAAGATTATCGTCAAATATTAATGAAGAAAGCTAGACAAACTCCTACTATTACCCAGGAAGTAATAGAAATAAGTCAATTACTAGATAAATTAATAGCAGATTACCAATATCTCATGGTTAAGCACCAAAAAATCTCTTAAACACATTGTTTTTAATGAATTTCACATATAAAAGGAGCTTGGTACCCAAGCTCCTTTTTACTTTTACAATAATTTCTCTCCAAAAAGTGAACCCATTAATGCAACAGCTACCGTTGCTGTCTTATTTTTATCATCTAAAATAGGATTAACCTCTACGAATTCTGCTGATGTAATCATATCCGCTTCATACAGCATCTCCATTGCTAAATGACTTTCTCTGTAACTAATCCCTCCAATAACAGGTGTACCTACACCTGGCGCATCATGTGGATCGAGACCATCTAAATCGAGAGAAAGATGTACTCCATCGCAACGATCTTTCAAGTATTTTATGGATTCCTCCATTACTTTAGCCATACCGAGCCTATCAATTTCATGCATAGTATATACACGTATTCCTTTTTCCTTCAGTAGCATACGTTCGCCTTCATCTAAGCTTCTTGCACCTATTAAAACAATATTCTCAGGCTTCACCTTCGGATTGTAGTTATGTATGTTTACTAATGAATCATGACCCATTCCTAAGCTAACAGCTAATGGCATACCGTGAATGTTACCAGTTGGTGATGTATCCGCTGTGTTCAAATCTCCATGAGCATCGTACCAAATAACACCTAAATTTTCGTAATGCTTTGCAACGCCTGCAAGTGTACCAATCGCAATACTGTGGTCGCCTCCAAAGACTAACGGGAATCGCTTCTCTGCAATAACTTGATCTACCTGCGTAGCAAGCTTTTCGTTTGCATCTATAACTGCTTTCAGATTACGTAAACTGTCATGTGGTGTTGTTGAGGATACTCTTTCAGGTCTACCTATCTCAATATCACCTAAATCATCGATTTCATAATTTAAATTTTCCAACCTCTGAACAACACCTGCGTAACGAATCGCGCTTGGTCCCATATCCACACCACGTCGCATTTGTCCTAAGTCCATCGGTACCCCAATTATTGAAACATTTTTATTCATGATGAAACGCCTCCCCTATTATAGTACCTCTATTGTAGCGGTTTATAAGGGTATGACTCAACTTCACAAGATAATGAATAATCATGCATACATACTTTTTACTTACTTAACTC